>JBOHQZ010000584.1:0-4602 GCA_050732275.1 bacterium | reverse complement strand
GCGAGAAAAGCCAGACCACCAAACGGTGTTATCGCGCCGAGCCAGCGGATTCCGGAGAGGGCGAGAGCATACAAACTGCCGGAGAAAATCACGGTGCCGATTATGAACAACCAACCGGCGGCAGTCGTTGCTGTGCTCGGCCAGCGCGTGCATGCCCACGCCACGACGAATAGCGCCAGTGCATGATAGAAATGATAGCGCACGCCGACTTCAAACGTGTTCAATAAATCGGCCGATAGCCGGGCTTTCAAGCCGTGCGCACCAAACGCGCCGGCCGCAACGGCGATAAAGGCGGAGAGGGAGCCAATTGTGAAAAATAGTCGTTCCATATAAACTTGAAATCTAACAAAAAAAGTCATTGCGAGGCGTTTTTTGTCCCGCTTTTCGGGACTCCGTAAAGCGGAGCCGAAGCAATCTTATAATTTTAAAAGATTGTTTCGCTGAAAAACGCAATGACATTATAAAATAACCCTTCACGAGTATATCTCAACATGAATCTCCATTACTCTAACAATCCAATACTCCACCACTCCATTATCTGACCACTTTCACCAAATCGCCCCGCTGCAATTTGTCCTGCAAATACATGCCATTGACAATCGCGATTTCCTCCAATTCTTCCTGCTTCATACCCAAGCGCGTGAGAGTTTGTTTTAAATCGCCGGGCTGATCGACTGGCATGACCTTGACCCGTCGCGGCTGCTTGCTCAACGCCGCTTGGTTGCGCAAACGATCGAAGCTTTTCATCACCTGCTCCAAGGTTAGCGCCACGCCGTCAAATAGCGTGGGAGAGGTGTAACCGTGGAACATGTAAATTTTATCGTCCATTTGGATAAAGTACGACAGGACGCGCAGCACGCCGCTTTGACTTTGCAAGTTGCTGACGAGCAAGTGTGCGCGCAGGCCATTCACTTGTGTGCCCTGGTTGCGCAAAACTTCCGCCTGTGCATTGGTCGCAAAAGTTTGCGCGGCTTCTTGCGGGCTGGCACCTTTGCCCAGGCTGAATTGAATGCCGGCGTTCTGCTCCGCATTCACCATTTGCACTTGCGCCGGTTGATTCACCACCTGCCATTTGGCAGGGACCGAAAATTGAAAGCGCAGCTCCGGGTGATAAAAATAACCGCCTTCGACGAAGCCTTGGCGGGGATCGTCGCCGTAAACGATACCGTCAATGCGGCGCAGATAGGCGGCGCGGTCGGTGCCACCTTTGGGGCCGGGCACTGTTTGCTGCCACTCTTTGGCGAGCGCGGCAACGCGCTGCTCGCGATTTTCGGGATTGGGATGCGTCGAGAGAAATGTCGGCGGCCCGCCGCCGGCTTTTTCGCTGATGCGGCTGATGGTGCGGAAGAACCGTGCCATGTGGTGCGCGTCATATCCGGCGCGGGTGGAATATTCGACGCCGAGCAGATCGGACTCGGACTCAGCGTCCCGGCCAAATTTGAGGAATAGAAGCCCCAACCCTTGTTGAGCCACATCGCTGAACTGGCGAAAATCTTCCGAAAGAATCGTTCCCAGCCCCAAGCCGAGCGTGGCGAGCTGCGCTTTGCTCATTTGCTCGCGGCCATGGCTGGCGGTGACGTGGCCGATCTCGTGACCCATCACGCCGGCCAACTCGGCTTCGGAATTGAAATGCGCCAGAATGCCGCGTGTGAAATAGACAAAACCGCCGGGCAGCGCAAAGGCATTCACCACCGGCGTGTCCATCAAGCGAAACGTGAATTTCAAAGTCGGCCGGTGCGAAACTTTGGCCATCGACTGGCCGACACCATCCACAAAAGCGGCTAAATTGGCATCATCGTAAACGCCGTACTCGGCGACGATGCTCGGATCGGCTTCCGCGCCCATGGCGATTTCCTGCGATTCGCTGACGAGGCTGAGCGTGCGCTTGCCGGTAACGTAATCACGGGCGCAAGCCCAAAAGAGCAAGCCTGCGATCAGCAGCGTAGCGAAGCCGAGAGTAGAAAATAAACGAACGCGACGCATGACAAGTCCTCCTTCCAAAAAATATTCTATATAAAAGTGAAATCGTTGCAAAAAAGCAAAAAAATTGGCTCACGGAAATGAACTCTCACGGAAGCAAAACGAAAATTTCCGTGAGCTGTTCCACTTCCGTGAGCAATTCATTATGAATCGGTTTTGCCTGACGACTGTCCGCCGGACGGAAGTTTGATCAGCTTCAGAATTTGATTGAAGACCTCCGTTCCCAACCACCCGCCGAGCGTGGACAGCGCGAAAGCGCTCAACGGGTTCAACGCGATAAAGCGCGGAATGACATTCAGCACGCTGAAGATGACGGCCCAATAAAGGACGAAACCAGTGACTAAACCGATTGCGGCCCGCCACCATTTCGAGCCTTGCTTGGTTAAAAATGCGATCACGCCACCGGCCAACCCGCCTAATGCTGACAAGGCCAGCAGTGATCCCGGCAGCTCGACTTCCAGTTTGGCTTCGGCAAGCGGCAGATTCGGCGTGGCCGCGGTAAGGATGACTTTCCCTCGCCAAGTCGGCAGGAAACTGCTGCGGCCATCCGCGCGGTCTTTTGCGATGGTGATTTCGTCCTTGCGAATTTCCCCCCGGCCGGTTTTAATGCCAAAAGAAACCTGTCGTGAGGTGTCCGTCGCAATCGGTCGGTCGTCCTCATCCACCAGTCGAACGATGAGATCGGCCGTATCGACGAGCGAGATCGACGGCGGGCTGGTTTCAAAAATCATCTGGGTAATCGGGGGACCGAATTCGATCTGGAGTTTCTTGGGATTCGGCTCTTTTACCAGCGGCGTGGAGCCAAGATATTCCACGTTGACGATCCCCACTTCTTTGGATACCAGTTTCGCTTCGCCGTAATCCTCTCCCTGCGGTATCGACACGATCGTGGGTCTGAGGTTGCCGCTGCTGCTGAATAGGCGCACGCGAATGTCTCTGGCCGCCGTTCCTTCCTCGTTTTTATCCGTATAGAAAAAAATGTGGATGGTGGCGGAATCCTTGCCGTCAGCAAGCAAAGTCCTTTGTGGACTATTTTTAATGTCGAGTGAATCTCCCCTTGTTAATGGCACTCCGGAAGGAGAAGTCGGAGTTGGAAGTTGCGCCATGACATTGGCAGCGGCAAAGCGCCAATCCAAGCCGGGTGTCACGGCGCCTTGCAGCGGACGGATGGCGCGCGCCCTATTGACTTTGATAAAAGTGCTGCCCTCTTGCAATTCCGGTATTTTTGCCTGATGTCTGGCGCGAATCTCGATGCTGCCGGATATGTCGAGCGGAACTTGAAATTTTTTCGAGCTCGCGCTGACTTTGATGGTGTCCTGCATTTTCTTCACAGCCTTCGCTCCGGAAAGGAGCTCAAGCTCGACGATGATGTCCTTCAAAGCCGGCGTCGTTTTGTTGTTGGCATCTTGAAGCGTCACTTCGATCTGCATTGTGTCGCCTACCCAGAAGCGCTGTTTGGGATTCGTTTGGACTACGAGCTTGGTCGGGATATTCGCTTTTTGCGCTTGCATTTGCGCCATCACCGCGCCGGTCGTGAGCAGTAACAAGAAAAACGCGACGGAACATGCCGAGGGAAGCCGTCGTATGAAAAATCCGTAAAATTGGGTTTGCATGGAATTTTCCCACTGATTTTAGAGATAATGTTATGGGCCTTGGCGTTTATACTCATTGAGGGTTGTTTTTTTGCTGTCATGCCCACGAAGGCGGGCATCCATAAGTTTTGAAAATCATGGATTCCCGCTTTCGCCGGAATGACTAAAGTGGCGTGCCGCATACTACGAAAAAATATGCTCATTGTCAACAATAAAAAAGGCCAAAAAGCAAGATGACTTACCTTTTGGCCTCGCTGCGTCCCCTACGGGATTCGAACCCGTGTTACAGGATCGAAAATCCTGTGTCCTAACCCCTAGACGAAGGGGACGTATTGTAACTTCCCTGTTAGCATTGAAAATTTTAAATTGAAAATTTTCAATTTGCAATTCAAACCTTCAAGCGCCATCTTCTCTGTTGCAAACTGGGTGGGTGATGGGATTTGAACCCACGGCCACCAGAGCCACAATCTGGTGCTCTAACCAACTGAGCTACACCCACCGTTTGGGGTGAGAGATGAGAACCCGTTCCATCTTGCGGAATGATTCTCATCTTTCATCCCGTGCGCCAGGAGGGACTCGAACCCCCAGCCCGCAGCTTAGAAGGCTGCTGCTCTATCCACTTGAGCTACTGGCGCAGAACCAATGTAGTATTGGAGTAATGGATTGTTGGAGTATTGGAATGATGCAACCCAGCAATCCAAAACTCCATCACTCCGTTTTCTGTTCCGTCGGGGCAGCAGGATTTGAACCCTACGGGCGTAGCCTGCGACCCCCTGGTCCCAAACCATGCTACGCACGTAGGATGCGCTAGCCGGTCTGCGCCATGCCCCGAATTGGACTTTATTTGTAACGAAAGCCACAACTACCCCATCCATTAAAACTGTTGAATTTGAATCTGTTGCTGTCGGGGCAGCAGGATTTGAACCCTACGGGCGTAGCCTGCGACCCCCTGGTCCCAAACCATGCTACGCACGTAGGATGCGCTAGCCGGTCTGCGCCATGCCCCGAATTGGACTTTATTTGTAACGAA
>JBOHQZ010000583.1:0-4603 GCA_050732275.1 bacterium | reverse complement strand
AGCTCGTTGTAGTCAAGCATGGGAGGAGAATTAGAATCCGCTGCCGCGCGGGCGAAACAAAATTCGCGCAACATTTGGGTTTGATGAGAAATGTATCTGGCGCCGAGATGCAAATGCGTGCGCCAAAGGCCGGCGTTCAAAAGCAGCGGACTGCGGTCGGTCGGAATTTTGGCGAGTGCCGGCGCGAGCCGTTGAATCGCGAATTTGTGTAAGCGCTTCTCTTTGCTGCGCAGGCTTGGCGGCAATTGTGCGGCAAGCTCCAAAATTTTTTTATCGTAAAAAGGGCAACGCACGTTGACAACGGAGCGGAGCAGATTAGGCCCGAAAACGGCGAACCGGGGCGTGTATTCCTCGAAATCAAAAAGTTCCGACAAGGATAGCGGCCCTTGAAAATTTCCCGCGGCGGTTTGCACAAATTCTTCCAGATAATCTCCGGTCCAGCCAGTGAGGTCGAGGGAGGCGTCGAGTAAGTTGAGGCACTCCCGTGCGCCCAATCGCAAAGCCCGCAGATCACCGATCATCCAGTTGCCATACACTTGACGCAGCCAGCGGCTGTGATCGTGCCGGCTGCGCCAGCGGATGAGAGGCATTTGAATGCGATGATAATTACTGTCCAATGGGCTGATGCCATCGAAAACCAGGTCGACGGTTTGCGCCAAACTCGGCAACAAATAACGTATGTTGGCGTGAAAACAATTATACAAACCGTCGGTAAGATAAATCGCTTGCTCAAGGCCATTGGCGATGGCTGTGGACAAAATCGGACTGCTCAGGTTAGTGCATTTAGCCGTGTGCGCCACGCGCTGCGCTATCCGGAAGTCCTTGCTATCCGGCGCGCCGAAGGTGAAGGTCGGCACGCGGCGGCCTTGCGCCACCAGCGTTGCTAAAATCAGTCGCGTATCCAAGCCTCCGCTGAGCAACGAGCCGAGTCGTGAGGCGGTGGTGGCTTGGCGTTGTATGACTTCATTAAAGGTTTCCAGAAACTGCTCCTGCGCCGCTCGCATTGGCAATGCCGCTTTCTCTTGATACTGTATTCTCCAATAGCGCTCAATGTGCAACCGGCCGTGGTGAAAGCGCGCAAAAGCACCGGGTGGCAAAACCTCCACGTTTTGAAAAAACGTGCGGTCACTTAGCGGAAAGCCAAAGTGGAGAAAGCTTCGGATGCCCTGAAAATCAATCGCGCGGGAGAGCGAGGGCAAGGCGAGCAAAGCTTTCACTTCCGGCGCAAACATAAACGTCTCATTAAAGTGCGCGAAGTAGAGCGGCCGCAGCCCACCGTGATCACCGGCCAAGATCAACTCGTGTTTCTGCTTATCCCACCAGGCGAATTGGAAAAGGCCGTTGAAGCGATCCAGCGCGCGTGTTTCCCAACGCCGCAGCGCTTGGAGGACAAGTGTAACATCCTCCGCCTCGCCGGCGTTGTGCTGACCATTTGCCGGCTTGATCTCGCCACCCAAGCTTCGGCGCAATTCGTCGCGGTTATAAAGCTCGCCGTCAAATACGAGTATATAGCGCCGATCTTCAAGCGCCGAAGGGTGCGGCGTTTGTCGTGAAGATGACGGGCAGAGCGTCGTCACCCCGAGCGCCACTCCCGACAGGGATTTATTCGCCGCCTGATACCAATGATAATGGCGCAACGGCTGCAGCATCTTCTGAATCAGCTCGTTGCCGATTTCGGAGCTCATGCGAGGCCGAACGATTCCGCAGATTCCTGGCATTTTTTTCTCGTGATGTCAATTGAATTGGTTTCGGCTTTCTAAAAAACCATTGCATCTGCCCCCAAGCCACGGGGAGCAAGGTGAGATAGGTGAAACCGGTGGCCAGCAGGCTCGCGCCTTTTTCGCCGCTGAGGTGTTGATAATGCCACCATTTCTTGAACAAAAAAATCACCGGCAGCCCCAGCGTGACAATCGCTAGCGC
Source organism: bacterium (assembly GCA_050732275.1). GTDB lineage: Bacteria > Zhuqueibacterota > Zhuqueibacteria > Zhuqueibacterales > Zhuqueibacteraceae > Zhuqueibacter. Next base: position 2,683 of record JBOHQZ010000583.1, on the reverse strand, counting down.
CGGATGCGGAAAGTTAGCGAACGCGGCGAGGAGCGCGATAAACGCCAGCAGTTGCACATCCATCTTGAAAATATCCGGCTGCGGTGGCGGCCACGCGCCGTCGAAATATTTACGGACGATTTCCATCATCCAATAACCGTCGCGGACGCCGCGCTTCCAAAAATGGCGAAACGAGTGCATGTGTATGTCGTGTTGCGCCATCGGCGCCGCCAAGCGAAAAATTTTATAATCTCGCCGACGCAACCGATAACCCATATCGGTTTCTTCCGCTGCGCTCAAGGTCTCATCATACCCATTCACTTCCCGCAGCGCCGCGACGCGGAAAAAACCGCCGCCGGCAGGTGCGTCGGCCTCACCCACGGGCGCGTTTTTCCAGATAAAATCGAACCACCGGTTATACAAACTGCTTTCCGGATGTTGCTCTTGTAAACGCCCAACAACCGCGGCCACATTGTGCGCCTCGAATGAAGGCAACGCGGCGGCAACCCACTGCGGATGCAAAATCATATCGCCGTCGATGAACTGTACGAAGCTGCCGGTGGTCGCGGCCAGGCCGGCATTGCGCGCCAAGCCGGGTGTTGCCGATTGTTGCGCGAGCGCAATCACCTGAACCGGAAACCGGCGCGCGATGGCCAGTGAATCATCCGTAGAATTATTGTCGACATAAATAATTTCTTTTTTATCCACCGGATGTTGCGCGCGCAACACAGCTTGAATCGCATCCGCCAAGTGCGCGCCTTCATTGTGGCCAATGATGACAAAAGAAACTTTTGGACAGAGCTTCATGCGGTTTCTCCCGTTGGTTGCGGGCCAAGCGCTTGCCAGAGCCGGCGATCTTCATGATCAAAAGGCCGTAGCGTAAAAAGCGCTGTGAAATAAATCGCGGCGCCGGCCACGATCTGCAACACCACCGGCCAAACGGTGGTGAGCATTAATCCGAGTGTCATCAACGCGGCGGCGAGAATCGGCTTGCAGACATTCGCCAATACGGTTTTGTACCGCAAAAAACCCCGCAGATAATAAAGCTGCAAGAGCATCGCAGAAGTGCAGCCGGCCAATAGCGCCCACGCGGCGCCAATCATGCCGAAGCGGGTGATGAGAAGATAATGTAAACTTAAGCTCACGAGCATACGCAAAAGATTGACGCGCAAATCCAAACGTTGTTGATTGGCCGCAACCAGGCCATTCGTGAACAGTTTGTTCAGCATGTAGGGTAAGGCGATCCAAATAACGACGCGCAGGGCCGGCACGGTTGCCGTGAATTTTTCGCCAAACACCAACGCGACGATTTTGGGGCTGAGCAACGTTACACCCAGGGCGACCGGCAGATAAAGCATCAGCAGATATTTTCCAGCTTGCTCAATCATCAGTGAAAAATTGTTGCGGCCATGATGAAAGATGCGCGTCATCGTCGGATACGCGGCGCTGAGCACGTTGTCACCCACCATCACCAAGAGATACATAAGACGATACGCGGCGCTATATTGGCCGACGGCCTCGGCGCCCAATAAGCGCGAGAGGATCATGATATCCAGTCGCCAATAAACCGAGGCGAGAATGGCCAGCGTGAAAAAAGTCGGCGTTGCTTTGAGCATGGCACGGAAAATCGCCGGCTGCCACACGAGAGTAGGCTTGCCGAGGGTTTTAATGATCGCCACGAACGCCAGCACCATGACGAGCCCATGGCTGATATTGTAGGCGATGAGCATGCCGTCGACCCCCAGGCCAAGAGCGAGCAAGAGGAGACTCAGGCCGACGCGAATAATGGTTTCGCTGATGGAAAGCGCGCCGACTACGGCTATGCGGTCGAAGGCAAAGAGAATGGATTCGAGCACATAATACAAAACCGACGACGCCAGCGCAAAGCTGATGATGTACATGTTGTGGACGATAGCGCCGTCATAGCCCGCGATCCTGAAAAAAAGCAGCATGGCAAGCTGCGATACCAGCGCCGCGCTCGCGCCCAGCGTCACCCCGCAGTTGAGCAATGCCTGCCAGCGCTCCGGCGTTTTGTTGATTTCGCGAATGATATATTCGCGGATGCCGAGGCGCGCGATGGTTTCAAATATCATCACCATGGACAGCGCAAAAGTATAGCTGCCGAAATCGGCGGCGCCTTTGACACGGGCCACGGTGACGACGAGCACCAAGCCGATCAACGGATTGATGATTTGCGCCAACATGAGCGCGGAGGCATTTTTTAAAATTTTTACTGCCAACTGCGGATCCGGTTAAACGATGAGGTTTGACGTTTCTTTTTGACTTTGGGTTTTGATTGCCAGCAACATGCCGAAACAGCACCATAAAATCGGCAGCCGGCCCAATTCCACATAATCGACCATGCTGTGAATAGCAAAGGCGAGCAAGCCGCCAGCAATCCCGATCACCGTCATCGCTGATTGCAACGGTGCCTCCCGCGCTAATTTCCAACACGTTCCGAAGGCGACGAGGAGAATGCCGAGAAAAATCAAGAGCGCACAGAGGCCCATTTCCGCCGCCAGCAACAGATAAAGATTGTGTACTTTCTGCACGAGGGTAAAGGGATTATCGGAATCACCGTAGCGCGGAAGCCACTCACGATAGTTGCCGATGCCGACGCCAAGCCAGGGATTGGCCGCAATCATTTTCATGGCGACACGTACCATCGGCAGACGCGTGTCAAACGAGCCTTTGTCATCGCTGG
>JBOHQZ010000582.1:0-4606 GCA_050732275.1 bacterium | reverse complement strand
CTTTCGGACGCAGCCAGGTAATATTGCCCCACAGCGCCTCGACTTCGGCATCAGGCAGATTTTCACTGAGCTCGAGACCTTTGATTTTGGGGTGGGTAGTCGTCGTCATTATTTTTGCTCCTTTTTTGATTTGCAATTTTACCAATAATAGCTTAATTTTAGGATGAATACAAGTAAAATCTAAAGGAGGTGAATCTATGGAAGCTTTAACCACAGATCGTTTGCCAACACGTCAAGAGATCGACACGTATGGCGACGCCGCCGAAAAGATTTACGAGCCGCTGCGGCTCGAGCTGGAGGCCAAGCATTGGGGTAAATACATCACGATCTATCCCGTGAATGGAGATTATGCGATTGGCCGGACGCTGCGCGCGTCGGTCAATAAGATGCGCAAGAAATATCCTGACGTGACGTTCGTTACAAATCGCATCGGCTATCGCGCCGTCGGTCATTTTGGCGGCCGCGGCGCCTCGGATGGGAAACGTCCTCAAGGAGGGAGGAATGATCAAAGGCAAAATTGAAAACGGCCTACATCCCAAAATCAAGGTGGAAGTCGCGGGAAAGAACGCTTCGAGAACATTTTCGGCGCTGGTGGATACGGGGTTTGATTTAGAGTTTGGGCTTCATCATCAAGACGCGGCGAAGCTGGGATTGAAAAGTGACACTCAAGTCTGGATTGATTACGCCGATGGTGAGCGCGTATATGAACCGGTTTGTCCCGCCCGTATGCTCTGGCATGGCAAATGGAAAAACATCGAAGTCGTGCTTTCCAACGACGAAGAGCCCGCCGTCGGCACGCAGCTTTTACAAGGCTCGGTGGCGACGCTGGATTTTGTCAAAAATAAGCTCGTCATTGCAGAGCCGCGCCGGAAACGGTGAGCGACAACTGCGCGGGTGCAAGTTTCGGAACAGACAAGGTGGTGGACCATGCGATGCCCAAAAGCCGCCCGCAAAGATGCTTTTCAGCATGACAATTCAGTTGGCTTTGCAAACGTCAATGGAAGAGAATCACGATCCCACAAACAAATTCCTCCCCTCCACCAGCGCCCGCATCTTCGCATCGGCCACAAACCGCGGTAGCATCCAGAAACCGCAGTCGGGATGGACGTATTGAATGCGTTCGGCGCCGACAACTTTGGCGGCGTGTTCGATGCGGCCGGCAACTTGTGCGGGCGATTCGACTTGATTGTCTTTGATGTCAATCACACCGATGCCAAGGCCGATGGAAGCTTTCACGTCGCGGAGCATCGTCAATTCTTCCTGCGGACGGCACGCCATTTCGAGCACGAGGTGATTGCATTCGAGGGCGTTCATGAATTCCACCAGCTTCTTGTAGGTTCCTTTTTGAATCGTTTGCCCGCCGTAATTGCCAAAGCAAAGATGCACGGCCTTTTCTCCTTGCGCTTTCGACAAAACGCGATTGATGCCTTGCGCGGCGATCATCGCATCTTCGGGATGGCCGGTGAGATTGGCTTCATCTACTTGTACAATGGCGGCATCGATGTTTTGCAATTGCGCGGCTACAATATCCGCAAGCGCCATCACCAGTTTTGGCAGATCACGATAATGCTCATCGAGCAAAACTTTCGCGAGCATGTACGGGCTGGTAACGGTAAATTTCAGCGGTTTACTCGTCAGCGGTTTGATGCGCTCCCAATCACGCAACAAATTCAACGTACCCGGGCCGAGCACGCCGGTGACCATGCCAGCGGGTTCGGAGCGATATGCCATGCCCATTTGCTGACGAAATTTGTCGAGTCGTTTGCGATCTAACTGCACCTCAATGCCGGAAAGCGGACGAATAAAATAATCGATCATGCCGTTGGTTTCAGGATGGTTGATGTCCCAGCGATACAACTCGCCGTCGCTGATGACGTCGAGTCCGGCGAGCTCCTGCGTCTTCGTCACGACCATGATCGCGTCGCGCAGGCTCTCGCGCGTACCATACACGCGCAGCCATTGCGGCACGGGATAACTACCGACGACAGTAGTTTTGAGCAACGAATTTGACATAATTGGTTAATCCATTTGTTAAATTAATTCGCAACGAAAAGAGAACCTACGGTCGTAGACTGCAACGAAAAACAGCTAAGAATGGGTGTGTCGTTACACTTGCGCTTTTCTCTTTACTATCTGACGCTGCTACTGCAACTGCCATGTGCTACTTTCCGCACTATCTGACGCTGCTACTGCAACTGTCATCCGCTACTTTTCTCTCGCTACGGATATTCATTGCATAGCAAATACAGCGGCTCTTCATCCTCTTCGATTTTCGGGAAGCGACCGGCAGGTTTGAAAAAGCGGTTGTCTTTGCTGTCGTCGTTGACGCGGGAGACTTCTCCGACCAACACCGGGCCTTTTCCCTTTTTGCCATAAAATTGATGATAAAGACGTGGCGGCAAAGTGACGCTTTCGCCGGGGGTGAGAACCAGGGATTCACTTGCTTTCAACGTGCGGGGAATGCCGTCAACCATGACCGTCACCGGTATGGCAGCCAGCTCTTCGGTCGAAGAAGAATTCCACATTTCGATGACGAGGTTGCCGCCGCCGCGGTTGATGAGGTCTTCCATTTTGTACCAATGAAAATGCAGCGGCGTCAGTTGCTGCTCGCGCACAATCATCACTTTCTCGGCATAGTCTTTGGAGCCGGATTGATCGACCAGGCCATTGCGCAACGTGAAGAGCAGAAGGCCGATGTGATAAAAATCGCCGGCGCCGAAATCCGTGAGATCCCAGCCGAGCCGTAATGATTTTATCTCCCGGGCGCGGTCTTTATTTTTTGCCCAATCGCCGGGACTCCAAAAAGCCCACGGCGGCAAATGGAAATGGTGGGCCGCAAAAAACTGCACGGCCTCGCGCTGCAGCGCGTTGATCTGCGAACGTTTCATCGTTATCAAAATAATGTCCTTTGAGGACATTGTCAAGCGCCGTCTAAAAAAGTAAAAATTTTTACAGTTGATTATTTGGTTATGATTTTTTATAATTGAGTGGATACTAAAACCATGCAAGGAGTCAGCATCATGCACTTACAAAGCAAACGCCTTTTTCCGATGACCAGCCCTTCTATAAACGTTCGGAAGCCAGTAATCATTAGGATGGCTGCCGGGAGAGCAATAATGACAAAGATGAAAAGGATGACACTTTTTTTATTGCGTTGTAGTACCGTGGTCGTTTTGTATTTGGGCTGCGGAAAAAATCCTTTCGATGCAAGCGGTGGTTCGCGCGACGTTCCCGAGAATCTCAAAATCGCCTTTATTGGTGATCAAGGATACGGCGCCAATGGGAGGGCCGTGCTCGCGCTGATCAAAAACGAAGGCGCCGATTTAGTCATGCATCAAGGGGATTTTGATTATAACGACGACCCGGCGGCGTGGGATGCCCAGATTAATGACGTCCTCGGAGCTGATTTTCCCTACTTTGCTTCCGTTGGCAACCACGACGAAGCGAAATGGAGTGGAACGAACGGCTATCAACAATTCCTGAAAAACCGGCTGAATCGCCTGGGGATCACCTGGCAGGGCGATTTGGGCGTGAAATCAACGATCAAATATAAAGGCATTTTCATGGTGTTCGTTGCGCCCGGCACCATGGGCTCCGGCCACGACGTTTACATTCGGGAGCAATTGGCAGCGGATAATTCGATTTGGAGCATTTGCAGTTGGCACAAAAACATGCGAGACATGCAAGTCGGCGGCAAATCGGACGAGACCGGCTGGGGAGTTTATGAGGCGGCACGCGAGGGCGGCGCCATTATCGCCACTGCACATGAACATTCTTATAGTCGAACCCATCTGCTCAGCAGTATCAGCAATCAAACGGTGGCCAGCCAATCTAATACGCTGATCATCAACAAAGGCAAAACATTTGTTTTTGTCTCGGGACTCGGTGGCCAAAGCATTCGCGATCAAACGCGGTCGGGAAATTGGTGGGCGAGCGTCTATTCCTCGACACAAGGAGCAAATTACGGCGCACTGTTTGGAACCTTCAATGCGGATGGCAGTCCTAATTTGGCGACGTTTTATTTCAAAGACATTAAAGGCAATACTGTAGATCGTTTCGTTGTGCAGAGCGAAGTCGAGGGCGGCGTCGCCGCCTCGATGAATCGAGCCACCAGTCTGCTGTTAAATTTTTTCTGGAAAATTTTTTAATCGCGCAGTAATATTGCATTTCTTTTGCTTACAGCGGTTTTCGCTTGAATGAAAGGCTTTATAGTGATTTCGCCCAATATTTACGGGCTTTCAACGCTTCTCGCCTTATTACATCTGAGCGAAAACCGCTGTAGATTTACGGTGCCCCACTTGCGATCACGCTTCAGCGCGCAGCACTTCGAGCGGCGGCCGGTCGATAATGCCGCGGCTGTTCATCAGGCCGATCAGCATCGTCAATCCCATGATGAGAATCAAGATAGCCAGCATGGGCATGAGCGCCGGCGAGAAGCTCGTTTTGAACACGAACACCGCCAACGCCCAGCTTGCGGCGGCCGCGAGCAGCAAGCCGGTGAGCGCGGCGACACCGCCGAGGAAAAAATATTCAACCGCCATGATGCGGAAAATTTGCCGGCGGTTGGCGCCGAGCGTGCGCAAGAGCACGCTTTCCTGAATGCGCT
>JBOHQZ010000581.1:0-4613 GCA_050732275.1 bacterium | reverse complement strand
TCGACATCGCCTGGGCCGATCCGCACACGCACATTCTTTCGCTCGTGGCCTTCGGCGGTGTCGGCAAAACCGCGCTGGTGAATGAATGGCTGAACCGGATCGGCAAGGACAATTACCGCGGCGCCGAGCGAGTGTATGGCTGGTCGTTTTACAGCCAGGGAACGCAGGAAGACAAAAACGTTTCGGCGGACGAGTTTCTGGCGCAGGCGCTGGCGTGGTTTGAGTATAAAGACGAGACTTTGAAATCGCCGTGGGACAAAGGCCTCAAACTGGCCGAGCTTCTCCGCCGGCAAAAGACCCTGCTCATTCTCGACGGCGTCGAGCCGCTGCAATATCCGCCGGGCGCTATGCACGGCCAACTCAAAGATCAGGGACTGAAAGCGTTGTTGAAAGAATTGGCCAACTTCAATCCGGGATTGTGCCTCGTCACCACGCGGGTGCAGCTCGAAGATCTGGCGCATAAAGCCAAAACCCATGTCCTGGAAGGATCGGTCAAGCCGGTGAATTTGGAAAATCTTTCTCCGAAAGCCGGCGCGCAGCTTTTGAAAAACTTAAAAGTGCAAGGAACCGAGCGCGAGTTGCGTGAAGCCGCGCATGAATTTAAAGGCCATGCGCTGGCGTTGAACTTGTTGGGCAGTTACCTGGCGGCTGTACACGATGGCGAAGTGCGCCAACGCGATTTGATTCCGCCTTGCTGAGAAAGATGCGAACCGCCCCGACACGCTAGACTGCCACCCGCTGGTGCGCGAGCATTTTGGCGAGAAACTCCGCCAGCAAAATTCGGCGGCGTGGAAAGAAGCGCATGGCCGGCTTTATGAATATTACAAAAAACTGCCTGCCAAACATTTGCCCGATACGTTGGAAGAAATGGAGCCACTGTTTGCGGCCGTAGCGCATGGGTGTCAAGCGGACGAACCAACAAAAGTTTGGGAGGAAGTTTATTGGAAGCGGATCAGAAGAGGAAATGAACATTACAGCATGCACAAGCTCGGTGCTTTCGGGGCAGATTTAGCAGCTCTCTCCAACCTTTTCGATGCGCCCTGGCACAAACCTGCTGCCGGATTATCCGAACACAGACAAGCACTTGTTCTAAATTTGACAGGCTTTGGTCTGCGGGCGCTGGGCCGTTTAGCCGAGGCCAGCCACCCCATGCAAGCGGGAGTGGAGGCCAGCGCTCAGAAAGAAGATTGGGTAGGTGCAGCGCAAGATGCTGGCAATCTCAGCGAACTCTATCTCACGATGGGCGAGGTCAGCCAAGCGGTGGCATCTGCCCGCCAGAGCGTGGACTTTGCTGATCGCAGTCGGGAGGCTTTTGAAAAAGTCAATCAAAGAGAAAAACTAGGTAACGCACTTCATCAATCAGGATCTCATCAACAAGCTGAAAAGTTATTTCGAGAAGCTGAAAGAATTCAAAACGAACAGATGGTTGGTTATCTTGCATTCTTATATTCAATAGGTGGGTTCGTCTACTGTGATCTGCTGCTGAGTCAGGGGCAGTATCAGGAGGTGCAAAAACGCGCCCGGCAAACGATTGAAATTGCCAAGCGGAATCATCGGCTACTTGACATCGCGCTGGACAAACTTTCCCTCGGCCGTGCGTTTTTGCTTGAAGCCACTGCCCGGGCAGTCTCTGGTCACCCAAGCCCGAGATTATCTGCAGCAAGCCGTGGCCGGCTTGCGGGAAGCTGGAGCAAGTCATCATTTGCCGCGCGGCTTATTCGCACGCGCCGCCTTCTATCGCAGCCAAAACGATTTTGCCGCGGCCTCTGCCGATCTCGAAGAAGCGCGCGAAATTGCCGAACGCGGCGATATGAAATTGTTTTTGGCGGATTATCATTTGGAGGCGTGCCGGCTGGAAATCAAAGAGCAAAAGGCAAACAGCAAAAGGCAAGCGGAGGAGCATCTTGCCAATGCGAATGAGATGATTGAGAGGACGGGCTACGGCCGCCGGCAACCGGAGGTGGAGATTCTGCACCAAGGGTTGGCAGCGGTCTAATTGGTTTCCCAAGCACCTCACATTTCCAAATCCCGTAGGAATGGAATGTTTATAGTCATGGGTTTATAGAAGTGCTGTCAACTCCGTCAGGAGTGAAATGTAAAAATTAACTTGCAAAAATATGTCTCCTTTTGTAAGTTACAAATACGCTGAGTAAAATCCTTGCGAATTGCACCGGTTTCGACTGGGACGAAGGGAATTCCGACAAGAACTGGATTCAACATCATGTCTCGGATAGCGAATGCGAAGAGGTGTTTTTCAATCGCCCACTCATCGTTGGAGATGATAAGAAGCATTCAGCGACTGAAAAGCGATATTACGTTCTGGGTCGCACCGATACCGATAGGTATTTGTTTGTCGCATTCACCATTAGGAACAATTTGATCCGTATCATCTCAGCACGCGACATGAATAATAAAGAGATCAGAAAATACCATGAGAAAATTAAAAGAGATTCCAAAATTTAAAACTGAAGCCGGCGAACGCGAGTTCTGGTCTAACCACGATTCGGCCGAATTCATCGATTGGGATAAAGCAGAATTTGTTTCCTTTCCCAATTTAAAGCCGACGATGAAAACGATTTCATTACGACTTCCCGAATTTGTGGTGAATGAATTACGTAATATGGCACAAAAAAGAGATGTTTCTTATCAGTCCCTAATCAAAATGTTCATCAAAGATCGGATTGACCAAGAGCGTAAACAAAGAGCAATGCCGTAACATCAACTTTTTTTCTTTTCGTGGGAACCAATCTAAAAATTCCAACTTCACTCCTTGCTCCACTTCGGCACCCTCCCCGGCGTCCACGGCGCGCCGATTTGCTCCAATTTCGCTTCGAGCTTGGCGAGATCGACTTCGACCAGCCCGCGCAGATTTTCCAGCACCGTCGAAAATTCATCGGCGGCGATTTGATAGCCGTCTTGAAAAGTTTGCGTCGCCACCGAAGTCGATGTCCAATGCCCTTCGACAATATTTTGTACGCGGTCGATGATCGCGGGTGGCGCCGGCTCGTTGTATCGTTGAATCAAACGATCACCGGAGAGTTTGATTTGCAAATCCTTCAATCTTGTTTCAAGAGCGCCGACCTCCGCCATCAACGCCGGATCAGCTTCGGGTGTATTTTGCAGCGCTTTCTCAATATGATCGAAACGTCTCTGCGTTTCCGAGGCCGCTTGTGCCGCGCCCAAAACCGCGCGCTGCAATCTCGCGGTCTTGCGCTGGAACGTGAGCAAACCTTTTCGATCTTCGGCAGGCAGCGAGGCGATACCCAGCGGCACGGTTTCAAACGTCTGCGGCGAGCCGAGTTGAGTTTCAACGCCATCAATGCGTTTGGATAAGGTTGCGGTGTAATTTCCTGGCACGACTATCGGCCCCATGGGCGGATCGGCGAACGGATTGTCCGGTGGCGGCTCAAGACTCGTGGGATTCGCCGGCGGGAAACGCAAGTCCCACACGACGCGCTGCATGCCTGCCGAAGTGCCGCCATTCAAACGCCGCACGACATTGCCCTCCGCATCTTTAATCGTGAGCAAAATCGCCGGTTTCTCCTCACGCTCTTCGGCGCGCAATTCTTCCCATTTTGGATACGGCGGCACGCCGCCCTGCTCTTCGACTTTCTTCTCATTCTCCTGCCGCTTTTGTTTGCGCGATTTCATTTCATCTTTTAAATAAAACGTGAGCACCGAACCAAACGGCGGATTCGGCGCGGCGAAATACGAGTCGCCCTGAAAAGCTTTGCCGCGCAAACCGAGTGGTGAGCTTTCGATATACATCCACGTCTTCTTCACCGGAAAGAGATTAGCTTCGGCGTCCAGCAACGCCGGCGTGATTTGCCGCAGCGGCGAGTAATCATCGAGAATATAAAAGCCGCGGCCAAACGTAGCGAAGGTAAGGTCATTTTCGCGTTTTTGAATCGCCAAATCACGCACCGCAATAATCGGCATGCCGCCTTTGAGTTGGACCCATTTCTTGCCGCCATCGTTGGTGAAAAAAACACCGAACTCGGTGCCGGCAAATAAGAGATCGGGCTTCGCGTGATCTTCGGCCAACGCATACACCGAGCCCCGTTCCGGCAAATTGCCCGCCATCGCTTCCCACGTTTTGCCGCGGTCTTTGCTTCTGAAAAGATATGGTTTGTAATCGCCATTCTTGTGATTATCGAACGCGGCGTAAACCGTGTTCGCGTCATGCTGTGAAGCGGCGAGACAGCTCACATACGTCATCTCCGGCACACCGAGAAATTTATCATGTTTCTGCCAATTAGCGCCGCCATCGCTGGTGACTTGAATCAGCCCATCGTCGGTGCCGGCATAAATCAGCCCTTCTTGTCGCGGCGATTCGCTGAGCGAAACGATATTGCCAAAAAACGAAGTCGAGGCGTTCTTCGCCACCGCATCGATGCGCTGAATTTTCCCCATCACTTTGAGCTGGTTGCGGTCTAGCCGCCGTGTGAGATCGGGACTGACGGCGCGCCAGGTATTGCCGCGATCGTCGCTGCGGAAAACTTTGTTTGCGGTAAAATAAAGGCGCGTGTGCGAATGCGGGCTGATGATTAGCGCCGAATCCCAGTTCCAGCGCAAGGCTTCTTCGTCCTTGCCCGGCTGCGGCTGAATGAGAA
>JBOHQZ010000580.1:0-4618 GCA_050732275.1 bacterium | reverse complement strand
GGAGTTGCGCGAACGACGGGTCCCGCCCGGGCGGGATCGACCTGGCGCCGAGGAACGCAGGCCACTCGTCGATTTTCTGGAAGCGAGCAACGACGTTCTTCATGGTACCCTCGGCGATCATCGCCCGCGCGTGGGCCACGCCCATGCCCCGAGCTGCACCACTGATCAACGCAACTTTTCCATTCAATCGAGCCATGACTACATTCTCCTTTCATATTTAAGGTGTGTTTATTTCACCAGAGGTTGATATTCCGGGTGCCGGCGGATATACCCTTTCACAAACGGGCAGAGCGGAATCACCGCCAACCCTTTGCTACTGAGCGATTCACGCTTATAGATTGTGTCGGAAAGGTATTATCTTTTGCACGAATCGCTCAGTTTAGGCAGTTATTTCTCCTTATTAGTGCGGTTCATCGGTAAACAAGACCGCCGTCAATGAGGGGCGCCTGTCCCGTCATGTAGTCTGAATCGGGGCCAGCCAGATAGGAAACGAAAGCCGCGACATCCTCCGGCGTCTGCGCGCGGCCCAGCGCGATGCCTTCGACATATTTTTTGTAGGTTGCCCCAATCGGCGCGCCCGTGAGCTCCGAGAACCGCTTGTCGATCTCCACCCACATGTCGGTGCCGACAATGCCGGGGCAGTAGGCGTTGACCGTGATGCCGTCGCTCGCAAACTCTTTCGCCGCCGCCTGCGTCAGCGCCCGCACGGCGAACTTGGTCGCTGAGTAGATGCCGAGCATTGCGAAACCGTCGTGCCCGGCAATGGAGGAGGCGCTGATGATTTTGCCCTTCTGCTTACGCTCCTTGAACTTTTTCGCCGCGGCTTGAATGCCCCACAGCACGCCCTGGACGTTGACTTTCAGGATCTTCTCGACTTCTTCGGGCATGACATTCGCAAGCGGCTGCACCTGGGCGATGCCGGCATTGTTGACGATAATGTCGAAACCGCCCAGTTCCTTTTCGGCGTGATCGACAGCGGCATACACATGGTCGCGGTTGGTCACGTCGGCTTTGAACGTCGTCGCCTTGCGACCGATTTTTTTCACCTCTGCGGCGACGGCCTTCATCTTCTCTTCGTTGACATCCGCAATCGCGATGTCGGCCCCGTCTTGAGCCAGCCTTAAAGCAATCGCACGGCCAATTCCCTGGCCCGCGCCGGTGATGAGGGCAACTTTTCCGTTGATGCTCATGACTACCTCCTTACTGTTTGGTTAAAATGTTTACGACCTGCTGGTTGCGCTACGGTTAGCATTGTTTGGTTCTTCAAGCGCCTAAACCAGGTTTTCTGACAAGCTAAAAACTGCAGCCGCAGCGCGGCAGTATAAATCAAAAAAATTTTCAAACACGGAGAAAGCCGAGTTCACAGAGAAAAGCTGTTCGAATAAAATATTCTTCTCCGTTCGCTCTGTTTTCTCCGTGTTAAATTTGATCGTGAATCAGCAAAGAACTTTCAGTCCCGCCGCTGCGGGATTATTCTGAGTGTGAATGGCTAATCGCCTTAAGGCAGCGCCCTTACTCCCGTCGGGAGTTTGCGCCTATTCCGGTCGAATCGCAGTAGATTCGGTCTGTTGATACTCGGTAATGAGCGGGCTGCTTCCGCCGCGAGTCAAATATGCCCATACCCACTGCGTCATCACGGTTACGCGGTTGCGAAAACCGATCAGCAGAAACACATGAACCACTGACCAAAGCAGCCACGCTGACAAACCCGAGAACTTCTTGTTGCCGAATTCCGCCACGGCGCGGTGAAGTCCGATGGTCGCCATACTTCCCCGGTCATGATATTTGAACGGCAGACGTGCTTCACCGCGCAAGTCGCGCAGGATATTTTCCGCCGCGGCTTTTCCTTGCTGGATAGCAGCCGCGGCCAGGCCCGGCACCCGTTTGCCGTTCGCATCGGTGAGCGATGACAGATCGCCAATCACAAAGAGTTCACGATGTCCGGGGACGCTCAAGTCCGGTTCGATGAGCACTCGCCCGGCTCGGTCGGTTTCCACGCCGAGTTCTTTACCAAGCGGTGAGGCGGCGACTCCGGTCGCCCAGAGGGTGACGTCCGCCGCAATCCATTCGTCTCCGACTTTGATCCGCCCGCGCTCAATCGCCGTCACCATACTGTCGGTGTGAACTTCGACTCCTCGCTCCTGCAATTGCTGTGTGGCTCTCCGCGAGGATTCTTCCGAGAACGTTCCCAGAATCCGCCCGATACCTTCATAAAGGCGGACGCGAGCTTTGGTCGTGTCAATCGCTCTGAAATCCTTTGCCAGCGCGAGCCGCGCGAGATCGGCAATTGCGCCCGCTAATTCCACGCCCGTTGGACCGCCGCCGACAATGGCGAAGTTCAGCGGTTCCTGTCTGCCAATTAAGTGCGCCTTGCGTTCCGCCATCTCGAATGCCAGCAGCAATCGCGTGCGAATCTGCACTGCATCTTCGATCGTCTTCAGCCCCGGCGCCTCGCCTTCCCATTCGTCATGACCAAAGTACGCGTGCCGCGCTCCGGCAGCGACGATAAGATAATCGTAATCGAATTCCGCGCCGTCGCTTAGTTTCACTCGCCGCGCGGCGGTGTCGAATCCGATAGCCTCACCCAAAATGGTTTGAACGTTGCGCGATTTACGCAAGATATGGCGCAGCGAGGAGGCAATCTCGCCGGGCGAGAGCACTGCCAACGCCACCTGGTAAAGCAACGGTTGGAAAGTGTGATGGTTTTTGCGGTCGATCAGAGTGACTTCAATCGCTTCATTCGACAATGCTTTCGCGGCATAAAGCCCGGCGAAACCACCGCCGATGACGAGCACTCTGGGGCGTTGAGATCTTTCTTGCATGGGCTTGAAGAAACCTGAAGTTCTCGAAATCGGTGAAGAGCGAGAGCATCACTTGATTGCGCACGCCAGCGACTTGCAGCTCGCCCATCACATTTTCTGCCAGAAACTACTGCCAAACTACGGACAGCCGACTAACATCAGTTTACACCTGCTTAGCAGTGGACGGCAACGCTCGAGCCAGGTTATTTCGCCAATCCATTCTGCCTCATAGCGGAATCACCGCCAACCCCTGGCTTTTGGCAAATTCCAAAGCAACTTTTGCCAGACGTGAGGCAATGCCCGACCCTCGAGTTCCTCAGGCACTTCGGTGTGGGTGAAAATGATGTTGTTTTCGTCCGGCATGTCATATCCGATCATAGACAGCTTGCCCTCGATCATCAACTCAAACCGGCGATCATCGGTATTTTTGCGGACGGTGTTTTCCTGATTATTACTCATTGAAGCCTCGTTATTGGAGTTTGCATCTTTCTTGATGTTACAGCCCAAAGATCCGATCAAGCGCGATGCCACCCGCGCCAGTGAAGAGCAGTGCCAGCGCCTGGGCCAGCAACGCTAGGTCAAATTCCCAACCCGTGGTCTGCTGCGAGGTGAAGCTTCTTTTGAAACTCCGCCTGGTCAGCCCGATTGCCACCAGCATATTAACTGCGAACCCGACTGCCAAAAAGCGCGTCCCCAAACCGAGGATGAGCAGCACGGCGCCAACCGTCTCCAGCAGGACAACGATCCAGGCGCTGAACAAAGGCAGCGGCACATTCATTTGCTTCAAGAAACCGGCAAAGCCAGCCGGGCCTTTCATCGGCCCGTTGGGGTTGAGTTTAGACCAGCCGTGAACGAGGAAAATGATTCCCATCACCAAGCGCAGAATCAACAGGCCCCAATCGCTGAACGGTGAAAAAATATTTTCTAACATGGTGTCCTCATTTCTGAAGATGCGCCTCCAAAAACCACAGCGCTTTATCCAATCCGCGAGACACCTCGGTGAACAAATCCGAGGTGTCCACATCGCCCTGCTGAGCAGAGGCGTCAATTGCGGCGCGCGTGGTAGCGGCAAGATTGGCGTAGCGCGTTGCCAGTACCTCGACCGTGGGCAGACTGTCAACGATGTCAACGGGATACTCGGGCATCCGCGAAGCTGCCGCAGACATGCGAACCGTACCGAGCGCCACTCCACCCAGCGCCGTCACCCGTTCAGCGATCAAATCCACGTCGCTTTCGATTTCTTCCGCCAGCTTGTCGAACAATTCATGCAGTTGATGGAACTGCGCGCCCTTGACGTTCCAATGCGCTTGTTTGGTCTGGCTGTAAAGATCGAAACTGTCCGAGAGTTGCTGATTGAGCAACGCGATCATCTTCTCGCGCGTTTCCAAGGTGAGATCGATGCGAGTCGTGAAGATTTTCGGTGTTGCCATGGCAAGCTCCTTTCCTGTGTTGTGATGACGGTCCGGACGTTGCGAGCGTCCGGACGGTGGACCCAGCTTGGCAGTCAGTTCTGCCGAAGCCGTGTCGGCATAAACTCCGAAGGCATTGACCAACGTGCCTTTGAGATTGTGTTTGGCCGATGAAATGGCAAACAAAATATTTTCATCGCCGGGGTCTGACATACCTTCGAAGCGATGAAATTCGTCAATTTCAAATTCATCGGGTTGAAGATTGACACCGTTTTCAAGGCACGCGATACAATCTCTTGAAAATCAACGCGACGCCGGCGCGAGGCGGAGCAGTTCGCCCTCCTTCACATCGGTCACGAGCAGCACGGCGCCGTCCGGCGCTTGAATGACGTCACGAATGCGGCGGTG
>JBOHQZ010000579.1:0-4619 GCA_050732275.1 bacterium | reverse complement strand
CTTTGTCGGTTCCGACAATGAGGCTCTTCGAAGGATCGGCTGGATGAACCCAAATTGCCGGATCATCGGCATCGCCAATGACCGACGAGGTGGACATCTTCGGGTTCACCTCAACAACCGGAGGCAGTTCTTGAAGCGGGGATTGCTCCTGGGCAAAAACATGCGGCGCAATTAACAGCATGCTCGTCAAAAAATGTTTCAACACACAGGACTTCATCGGTTAGCTTCTCCTAAGCTAGTTACTGTTATTTTATTTTTGCACAATACATTCGAGCCAGCCGTTGATGATTTCCTGGCCGTCTGACTCGAGACGTCGCAAAGCCTGAAAGTCAAGATTTTTTATGGAAGAAAGCATCTTGGTGATCAAAAAGGCGCGTGCATACCAGCCGATCCGCCGGCGGTCACAAGCCCAGGGCACGAGCGCGGCATAGCTCTCATAAAACAATTTGGCCGCCCTAACGAGACGTAGCCGGGAAAGACGCCGGCTTAATTCGAGATATTGCAAAGAAGCGATAAACTCGGCAACGTCGGAGTGCGGATCACCCAGCGCCACGGCATCGAAATCCACCAGCGCCAATTCGGCGCCTCGCACCAACATTTGCTCGACTCGACAAGCGCCGTGGATCGGTGCCGCCGGAATATTCTGCAGATCAAGGGCGCTTTTCTCCGCCCGCAACTGTTCGAGCAGCGGCATGATTGACTGCCGGTGTTGTGGCAGCAAGCGAACAAACATCGTCCCGTCTTCATCCGCCGTATTCATGACCTCGTTCGAATCGGGGCCGGGCCGAAAGCCATTGCTCCGGCTCCGGTGCAAAGCCGCTATGACCTCGGCAATGCGCGGAAATAACTCTTCCCAATTCTGTTCTTCCATCACCTCAATCACAGGCTGTCCCGGCCATTCTTCTTGCCAAAAGGTGTTAAAGCCATCCAGATGCAAAAGCGGTTTGGGGATGTTGACTATCGGCGCTTGAACTGCCAACTGCTCATAAACCGATTTTAAAATATCAAAGTGGTAGCGGCTCCAGCCATCATTGTAACTCTTGCTGTAAAAGGTTACTCGCCGAGATTCGCCCGCAGGCCCTGTCATATTGATATGGAATCGCAAAACACAACGTTTGCCCGGCATGTATTTGATCCGATCATAGGAAATGTCGGAACAGCTCCATGATGCCCACTCTGTCGCCGCCGGTGCCAGTGTTCCCGAACCGCCGTTTCCGCCCTTGGCAAGCGCGCTGAAAACCGGCAGGTTCGTTTTAATCTGTTTCAGGACAAAGTCCGGATCAACCAAAGACGACAAAGCCGCTATTTTGGGGTCTTGCGGGAAAACCCAAATAATCATGTTCAAATCGGGCCAGAAAGAAATAGGAGGCAGATATCGCAAAAACTCATGCGCCACATGAAAATTTTTAGCCGCGCTAACCGCGCGCTCAAGCTGATTAAAGCCTCTGCCTTCAGGACACAAGCGCCCGAAAAACCATTCATCAGCTTCCGAGCCGGAAGGGTGCCGAAACGTCACGCGATAGAGCACCCCGCAATGATGGCCTTGGCGGTAGAAAACTTTTTCAATGGCGCAACGCGCCACTTGCCATTCCAGGTTGGGACAGACGGCGGACACATGCCGGGCGAATTGGTTCATCATGGCATTCGCATCCATCGCCGTATCGCGATGTGGAAGCATTGGATCATTAAATATGAACAACATCACGTCTCCTTGCTCATTTTGTCATTCTTAGCGCTGTAAAACTTCCTGCGCTCCCACTGTAGCCAATTTGCCGTTGCTGCCAATTGCCTCTGTTGCTTTTGCCGAATATTCTTGCGGCCGGCTCATCAATGACCCGTTGTGACCAAACTGCAACTCATAAAGCTCGTCATACACGCGATTGGTTCCTAACAGCTCTTCGTGTGTGCCGCAAGCCGCCAGCTTGCCTTTTTCCAACACCAGAATTTTGTCTGCATGCACGAGGGTTGAAAATTTATGGGCAATGATAAAAGCCGTTTTTTCTCTTGCCAGCTCGCGCAGGGCGGCCTGGATTTTGGCTTCGCTTTTGGCATCCAGCGCGGTGGCCGGCTCATCTAAGATCACAATCGGCGTGTTGCGAATGATGGCACGCGCGATGTTGAGGCGCTGCCGCTGGCCGCCGGAAAGATTCTCGCCGCCCTCCGCTATCATCGTATCATAACCTTCCGGCATCTCCATGATAAAATCATGCGCCTGCGCCAGCTTGGCCGCCTGAATGATTTCCTCCTCGGTTGCATCGATTTTGCCAAAGCCAATATTGTCGCGCACCGTCTTATTGAACAGCCTCGCCTCTTGCATCACCACCGTGATCTGGCCCCGCAAGGATTGGAGCTTGAATTCGCGGATATCACGGCCATCGATCAAAATTTGCCCGGCCTGGGGGTCGTAAAAACGCATGAGCAAGCTGATGAGCGTCGATTTGCCGGCGCCGCTGTGTCCCACCAACGCGACCGTCTCGTCAGGCGCCGCGACGAAATTGAGATTCTTTAAAACTTGCGCGCCCTTTTTATAGCCAAAGCTGACATGCCGGTATTCAACGCGTCCCTTAAACCCAGGCGCTGCAATTGCACGTGGTGCGTCTTGCATAACCATATCGCATTCGAGCAGCTCCAATAAGCGCTCGCCGGAGACCTGGGATTTTGCCACGTCCAGCATCATCTCTGCAAATTTATCCAATGGGCTGTAAAGTTTTTTCAAATAGGCAACGAACAGCACGATCGTCCCGGGCAAAATCGCTTTGTCCAGGGCCAGACTGCCGCCAAAGTAAACTACCCCGCCGGTGCCGAGCGCGACCAAAAGTGTCATCAGGCGTCTGAAGGTTTTAGCAAGTCGCATAGCGGTCAGCCCGGATTCCAGACTTTCGTGATTTTCCACATTAAAACGATCTCGTTGCAAGCTTTCACGCCCATACGCCTGCACCAGCGCCATGGTCGTGACATTCTCGGCAATGAGCGCACTGACTTCGCTTTCCTTTCTTTTCTTCATTCTGGTCGCATTTTGCAGCTTGGCGCCGAGGCGCCGATGACAGTAATACAGCAACGGAATTACGCTAAATGCGATCAGCGCCAGCCGCCATTCCAAAACCAGCATCAAGCCGACGTGTGAGAAGATCATCGCCAGACGATAAACAAAATTCTGCGGCACATCGATCAAGATGGGCTTGAGGTCATTAACGTCCGAAGTCAACCGGTACACGAGATCGCCGGATCGAGCTGTGTCGTGAAAAGACAACGACAGCCTTTGGAGATGAGCAAAAATGCGCTCACGGATGTCCGTCACGATCTTCTCGCCGAGGCTCATCATCCCGACTTTGCTCAAATAGGTTACCAGGCTTTCGGAAACTTGAATGACAATGTAGGCGCACGCCAGCGCCGCCAGCAACAACACCCAATCATTGCCGAACCATTGGCTCAGGAAGATGAAGTCCTGTGGCAGCGGGTTTTTCAAGATCACGTGGTCTAAAATGAGCTTTAACGGCCACGGCGTGAGCAAGGCAATCAGCACCGAAAACAACAATCCGGCGTATGCAACCGCCAAAAGCCGCCAATGTTTTTTGTAGTGACGGCCGAATGCTTTGTATAACCGAATCAGCGTTCGATGGCTGAGGCGCAGTTGGTCTTGGCTCTGCGTTGAAGAATCGGATTGGGATCGATCTCGATTGCTCATCTTGAAACACTTTCTTCACGATATAAAGAGTGAGTATTCTTATGAAAATAAGTTCGTAGTTTCGCC
This sequence comes from bacterium, assembly GCA_050732275.1. GTDB lineage: Bacteria > Zhuqueibacterota > Zhuqueibacteria > Zhuqueibacterales > Zhuqueibacteraceae > Zhuqueibacter. The sequence goes on along the minus strand of JBOHQZ010000579.1, from coordinate 868 downwards.
TTTAGGCGTCGGGCTTTCGACAAAAGTTGAACGTCCGAAGGCGTCACTACATACATTATTTTGAAAATGAAATTTATCTGACTCCTTTAGAGGTGATGAATCTGGCACGTGGGCATGCCTAAAGGCATCACTACGAACAAATTGCAATTCATAAAGCTCACGATACGCCGCGCTTTCGCAGAGCAATTGCTCGTGCCTGCCTTGATGCGCCAATTGCCCTTCTTCCAACAGGAGAATCTTGTCAGCGCCGGCAATGGTTGAAAATTTATGGGCAATAATAAAAGTGGTCTTGTCGCGAGTGAGCCGCTGGATCGCGGCATTGATTTTGGCCTCGGCTTTCGCATCCAAACCTGTTGCGGGCTCGTCAAGAATCACGATCGGGGTGTTGCGAATAATGGCGCGGGCGATATTGATGCGCTGCTTCTGGCCGCCGGAGAGATTGTCACCGCCTTCCTCCATCATGGTGTCGTAACCTTCCGGCATCTGCATGATAAAATCGTGCGCTTCTGCCAGCTTGGCCGCTTCGATGATCTCTTCCTCGCTCGCGCCGACCTTGCCAAAGGCGATGTTCTCGCGAACGGTCTGCCGGAATAACTTCGCGTCCTGCAAGAGGATCGTTATCTGGCTGCGCAAAGATTTGACGGTAAATCGACGTATATTCCGGCGATCGATCAGGATTTTTCCTTGCTGTGGATCGTAAAAGCGCAGCAATAAACTGACAAGGGTGGATTTGCCGGCGCCGCTATGGCCAACCAGCGCAACGGTTTCGCCGGGCTCGACGGCAAAATTCAGGTTTTTTAAAACTTCTTTTCCTCTTTTGTTGTAGGCAAAGCTGACATTTTTGAATTCGATCCGGCCCGGCAGCAGC
>JBOHQZ010000578.1:0-4635 GCA_050732275.1 bacterium | reverse complement strand
TTCTCGAAACCGGCAACATAAGCCACTTGCATCTCGACGATGTAGCTGATGCCGCGAACATCGACGCACTTGACGTCGACGTAGCTGGCGCGCATATATTTGGTTTTGGGCGCTTCGTAGGGATTCAAGATCGTCACTTCGACAATGGCGTGGGCCGCATCAAGCCCCAAAACGGCATTGAGAAAGCTGATCACGATGTCTTTGGCTTTTTCGTTGCCAAAGATTTTTTTGAAGGCAAAATCGGTGCGCGGATCGGCGAATTGCATGACAACCTCTCTTGTTATGCACTGCTCAAATATACAAAACTCTGCCGGAAATTACAAGCCTCAAAAAGAATAGCAAGATTCGTCAAGCGCAAGCCGCCAGCCTAAACAAACAGAACCCCGGCTCTCCTTCGACTGCGTGCATCAAGTGCAATCAAATCTTAGGAGAGTCGGGGTTGATTATCATGTAACCCAGACGGCTCGTCTGGGTTTTTATCCAGACCGGCGGTCTGGGTTACAAACTAAAACCGCACGGCCAGCGAAGCCAATATTTTGTTGTAATTGATTTTCTCCGAAGTGGAATAGACGTCGTCGCTAAAGTCGTCCAGCGTGCTGTATTCCGTCCACTCGCCGTGCATGAGCGCAATATCGAAACGCGTTTGCTTGTCCAGGAAGATACCGAAACCGGCAGTCAAAAATTTGCGGTCGGCTGCCGAGGCCAGGCCTTTGCGGATCTGCGGATCATAAATGCCGCCGGCGCGGAATTGCAAGTTGAGTATCGGCATGGTAAACTCGGCGCCTGCACGCAGACGCAGCGTATTGCGATAATTGGTGCGCAACGAATCGTTCGCCAGGCTGCGTTCGTCGTCAAACTGAAAGCCGGTCACCTCGAAAGGCGGCTCGGTCAAATAACGCGTTTGCGACCAATCCGTCCATTCCACGCTGCCGCTGACCATGAGCATGGGCAGGTTGACCGCGGCGCCGGCCGCCAGCGAAAACGGTGAGCGGACTTTGTATTTGATCTCGCCGGCATCGGCATCGGTAAACACCGAGTCTTGGTCGTCAACGGTGGTGTCGTTGTATCTCCATTTATCGGTGCCGGTAATGTATGTCGGCGTGGTTAGTGTCAGGCCGAGGCGCACGAACGAGATGGGCCGGTATAGCGCGCCCAGCCTCAGGTTGTAGCCGCTGTATTTGGAGTTGACGACGTCTTCGAAGCGGGCTTCACTGAAATCAGGAACCCGGTCGCCAACATCGTCGATCTCTGTGAAGCGCGACGTGTAATCGTTGTTTCCCGTAAAAATGTTCAACGCGGCGCCGAGCGAGATGTTGGGGGCCACTTCTACGGCGCCGGCAAAAACCCAATTGTTCAAGCCGCCTTCTTCCAAAATCGACCAGCTTTGATTGGCATCATTCGGCGTGGCGTTGATCAATCTGAATTTTAGGCTGGCATCATAAGGATGCACGCGATGATAGCCGATCCCGAAAACCATGCTGCCTTGATAAGTCGGCACGGGATAGGCCAGCCCGATGTTGTTGAGTTGGGTCGAGGTGAGGTCATCATTGCTTTTGACGCCGGCGGATGAAATATCATTTTTGCGCTGCAAATAGGAAAGCGTGCCGAACCCCTCCAGCCGGCGGATTTGCGCCAAGCCGGCCGGGTTCCAAAAGCTGGCGCTGTAGTCATCCGCAACGCCGAGATACGCGCCGCCCATGCCCAGCGCGCGCGTGCCGATGCCAAGGTCGAAGCCGCGCTGGAAAACTTCCTCTTGCGCCCCGGCTGGATTCAGCCATGCGAACAAGCAGATAAAAATTCCGACTGCCGTGAATATGCGTTTCATGGTCATCTCTCCTGCGACATGTCAATTTCAGCCCGCGCTTATTTTTTGTGAAGAGCGACGCTCGGTGATGCTGAGGCCTCGCACTCCGATTGCCTGCCAACGCTATTTAGTTGCGGCTGGGCCGCTTGGAAGACGAGCCACCGCTCGAAGAGCCACCAGAGCTTTTCGGCGCGGAGCCGCCGCCCGACGAGCTTCCGCCAGAAGGTTTGGAAACACTGCCGCCGGAGCCTCTCGAGCTTGAGCCGGATCGCGGCTTGTTGTAGCTATCTCCGGAGCTTGACGACGGTTTTCGGCTGCGGCGCACCGATCCTTGATTGCCTCCTGAAGCTTTGTCTGGCGTCGTCGCGGTTCGTTTAATATCGCCGGCGTCGCGTGTTCCGCGCTTGACGGCTTCTCTGCTGCCGCGCACCGGTTGCGCCGAGTTTTGGTCATCAATAGTGGTGCGGCCGCTTGCAGCGTCACCTTTGCGAACGCGCCGATATGTTCCGTCTGTGCCACGGGTATAAATTCTTGAGGCCGGACGCAAAAGGCTGCCACCTCCGCCGCCACTGACGTAGGTTCCAGACGATTGATCGGACCCCGGCTTCAAGCCTCGGCGGGTCATTGGCCGTTTTTTGCTCTCGACCACGCGATCACGAGTAACATAAGATGGATAGTGGCGATAGAATGGATCGTAATAATAAGCAGGACGCCAGCCGCGGTAATATGATCCCCAATATCTGCCATAATAGCCGCTGCCGCACCATGGATCATATCCCCAATCCCATGTCGTGCCGCACCAACCCCACGGATCATAACCAAAGCCGGCGGAAAAATAAAAACGTGAGCGCGGGTAACGATACCAAGAGGAATACCAGGGATCGTACCAACTGCCGCCGTAAATATAAACTTCGGTGTGATGGCGAACGTCGTCACGCCGCGCCTCGGAAGCTTGTGCTTCCTCGGTTTCTTCTTCGGTGTACTCTTCCTCATTATTTGAGACAGTCGTCTCATCGTCACGATCAGGGCGGGCGACTTGTGTATAGCATCCATTCATTACGAAGCCGCTCAACGCCAGACCTGCGAGCAAGAACAGCAATTTTGCTTTCATAGTGCCCGGTCTCCTTTTTTCAGTTATAAGCAACCGTCCGAGTGCCATTACCATAAAAAGGCAAACAGCACCCGAATCGCGATCATTCCAAGTTACAAAATTTTTAACTGCACGCTGGCAAGCACTTGCCAGAACATTTTTTAGTTGCGAGACCCATGATTTTCAGACCTCTGGTCTATCTTCTTAAATGGTCTAAAATTTAGATTGTTCCATGTTTTTTTAATGCAATTGCGGTGCCATAATTCCTGGAGCGCAAGGCATTTAGCGTTGAGCGCGAAAGATGAATCTATCCTGACTTTATTATTAGTTTTATCTTCACCTTATCTCAGCGCTGGAAACTTTTCCCTTTTTTGCCTTCCACGCTTGCGTTCTTTCTACTGTGTAATCACGCCACGCAACTGTATATTGAGTAAACACGAATCCTAATTTTTGAGATCGAATCGATACGGCTGAATCAGCCAGTATTTGACCGGGCCTTGCGTGTTGCGCGCCGGCGTGAAGCGGCTGGCCAATGCAGCGCGCAGTGCGGCTTGGGCGCAGCGTTCGCTGCTTGTGGTATTTTCAACGATCAGAATGACGGGTTCGTGCTCGCGCACGGTCACCGGCATGCGCCAATCGCGCATGAAAAAAAACGCCATGACCGTAAAAGACAATGCGAAAATCAGCCCAAGCTCGAAACGGCGGCGGTAATTGGCTTTCGGCAGCGCAAAGCGAGGAAGGTTTGATCTCGAAGTTTGCATCGCAAAGATGGATTACACGAGGTGTATTCAATGTTTGCCGTCTGCCATTTGCTGGCTCAATGCAAGAATCTCCTCTTGGGAGAGGCCGGTAATCTCGGCAATCAGCTCAATGGTGAAATTCTTTCCCCTTCAATATAACATATTTTTTGAAGATTACAACAATTGTTTTTTAACCTACTCAAAAGTAAAACGCCGCTTGTTCTCAACCAATGAGTAAGCGGCGTTTCGGTAGCAATGCGTAACATCTCTTGTTGCTCTACAGAATTACGTGTTACGCTTTATGTTTTTTTTTACTTGACAAACAGCATCTCGCTATAAACCGGCAGCGGCCAGTGGTCATCCGGCAGCGCTTTTTCCAGCTTGGCGGCGACCGCGCGCACCGCGTTCATTGCCGGCAAAACTTTGTCACGCATGTGATAGGCTTTCTGGTGTACGGTGTCGCCGCCGAGATCGGCATTGACCTCCAACAAACGGTCGAGCGTCGATTTGAACTCATCGGCCAGGTTGCTCACCTCGCTCAATGTTTTCATGACGCCGGCCGGATGCACGCCGCCCTGCTTGATGGCGTTGACCGTGGTCGCCAGATCGTGCAGATAGCGAATCGCTGCCGGCAAGATCATCGTCTGCGCCATCATCGCCGAGGTCTCGGCTTCGATGTTTACGGTTTTAAAATACTGGTCGAAAAAGATCTCCGCGCGCGCCTCCAGCTCGCGCTCGTTGAGCACGTGGTATTTTTCGAACAACTTCATGTTCTTCGGCTCGTGCAAACGCTCCACCGCATCGAGCGTGTTGCGCAAATTGAACAAGCCCCGGCGTTCGGCTTCCTGCTGCCATTCTTCGGTGTAGCCGTCGCCGTTGAAGATGATGCGCTTGTGCTTGCCGATGACGCCTTTCAAAACCGCATGCAACGCCTGCTCGAACGGCATCTTCGCTTTTAAATTCGCCTCGACGGCGCCGGTCAATTCATCGATCGCCGCCGC
>JBOHQZ010000577.1:0-4636 GCA_050732275.1 bacterium | reverse complement strand
TTCAGTTTATCAATGCGCATCATCATCACAGCCCGCGTGATTTGGCCATCGCGGAGGATATTGGTCCGGAAGTTCCTGGTTTGAAATGGAAAAATTATAGCGCTCCGATGCCGCATTTATCTCTCCAGCGAATCGAGCCTGTTGGTGTCGCATGAGTAATTCACTTCTCCAGGCCTCGCCAATCCAATCGCCAAAGCGGCTCGGTGATCCATTCGATGGCTATTTTAAAAAAGGAACGAAATGGACGCCGCGCCCCAATGGATTGCTGGATATAAGCAATGCCAGGCGATGGTTTGAAGTGGTGGGTTGGGGTTCTCACAATGATCTTTACACTTACCAGCAAGCTTTAGAGAGCAAATCCGGCCCTCGCGTGCAGTTGGGCGGGCAACAGTTTTTAATGATTTCCTCTTACGACTATCTCGGTCTCATCGGACATCCTGCCATTGAAGCCGCGGCCATGGAAGCGATTCGAGAATACGGGACCAGCACCGGAGGCGTGCGGTTGCTCGTCGGCACGACGGCTCTACACCGTCAATTTGAGAGGGAGCTTGCGGCTTTCAAAGGCGCCGAAGCAGCCATGACTTTCAGCTCCGGGTACATGGCAAATCTCGGCATCATTTCCTCGCTGCTCGGTCCGGATGATCGCGTGATTATCGATGCGAAGGCCCATCGCAGCATTGTCGAGGCTTGCCGCTTGGCGCGCGTGCCGATGCAACGCTTCCACCATAACGATCCTTCTTCATTGCAGCAAAGATTGGCGAGCAAACCGTTTGGACGCCGCACGTTGATCGTCGTCGAAGGCGTTTATTCGATGGACGGCGATATCTGCCCATTGCTGGATATTGTCGAATTGAAAAAGAAACACAACGCCTTCTTGATGGTGGACGAGGCGCATTCATTTGGCGTTCTCGGCGCCACCGGAAAGGGTGTGGCAGAACATTTCGGATTGGATTCGACGGACGTGGATATTTGGATGGGATCACTCTCCAAAGCGATTCCTTCGAATGGAGGATATGTTGCCGGCGGCCAGGAGCTGATTATTTATCTCCAACACGGCGCCGCGCCATTCATGTTTTCCGCCGCGCTCTGTCCGGCTGCGATTGCGGCAGCGCGCGAGTCGGTGCACATCTTGCAACGAGAACCAGAGCGGTTGGTACAACTTCGCCACAATGCCGATTTTCTCCGGAGCCATCTCACCGAATTTGGGTACGACACCGGCGCTTCAAATTCTCCTATCATACCCATCATCGTTGGCGCTGACGAGACGGCATATCGGTTGGCGAGAGAGTTATTTGGCCTCGGCATCATCGCCTCCGCGGTCGTGAAGCCTGCCGTTCCGCCGGGCAGCGCACGGCTGCGGCTTTGCGCAACGGCGGCGCAAGATGAGGCATTTCTGCAAGAAGTTGTCGAGGGATTCCAGCAAGCTCGCACCTCGACTTAGCAACGAAAAGAGAACGGCAACGAAAAAAAACTTCAAAATTGTGGTTAGCCTTGAGACTGCCCAACGCGGACGGGCCGCAACCAAACAGGAAAAAATGAATTGCTCACGGAAGTGGAACAGCTCACGGAATTTTTAGCTTTACTTCCGTGAGAGTTCGTTTCCGTGAGCCAAAATTTTTTTGCTTTTCTGCAGTTATTTAATCCCACCTCTTGCCCGGTGATTTTCATGATTTCTGTTTCTACCGTCGTGAAGCCCGTTGATCTTGATGGTTCAATCTCACCTTGTGCCGTGGCGCTTCGCGTTGTTCGCCTGCGCTCGATTCACGAGGTGGATGAGACGCTGTGGGATTTCGTCAATGCCGGGCAAGATTTGTTTCATACCCACCGGTTCATTCGATCCGTCGAAGATGCCAGGGTTGAAAACAGCCGTTTCTGGTATTTGCTTTTTTACCAGCGTGACGACCTTGTCGGCACCGCGGCGCTTTCGGCTTTTGTCGTGTCTCTCGACTTGTTCGTTGGCGGTATGTTGCAGCAACTGATCGGCGGCCTCCGTCGTTTCTTCCCCGGCTTCTTGAAGATCAAAGTTCTCTTTTGCGGGCTACCCATCTCCATCGGCAAGCACTGTCTTGCCATTTCCGACCCATCGCGCCGCGATGAAATCCTCGACCTTTTGGTTCAGGAAATGCTTAAAATCGGCCGGACTGAAAACCTCCGGTTTATGTGTGTCAAAGAATTTTTGGAAGGCGAAATACCGATCGTTGAGAGGCTGGCCGAATACAAATTTTTTCGCGCCTGGAGCATTCCGTATGTCAGCATGAAAATTCGCTGGCCGGATTTTCAGGCGTATTTAGCCGCCATGCGACATTCGTATCGCCGGCAAATTTGCCGTAGCTTGAAAAAGCTCGGCCCAATGGAACCGATTATACACACTGGCGCGACTTCAGGAACGAATGGCGAGAAACCGGTGCTGATGCTTGCCAGCACAGCGCTTTGCTCGCCCAAACAATTTTATGATTTATATCTCGAAGTCATGTCTCGCGCCAAAACCAAACTCGAGATGCTCAATGAAGTCTTCTTTGAAAATTTCTATAAGAATATGGGCAATGAACTTGAGCTGCTCGCCATGATGAAAGATAAGAAAATTCTGAGCATTGCCTTGTTAACCGTGCAGAACAAAACTATGACATTTCTGCTCACCGGCATCGACTACTCCAAACGCGACATGTACGACGCCTATTGCAATCTTTTGTATGGAATTGTCGCGCGCGCCATGCAGCGCGGCTGTGACCGCTTGGACTTGGGACAAACTTCTTATTGGCTCAAGCAACGCCTCGGTGGTGAGTGTATTCCGCAGTTTTTTTATTTGCGCGCCGAGTCACCGCTCATTCATTTTTTCCTAAAGATCTTGCGACCCGTGATTTTTCCGGAAATAAAAACTCCCAACCCGCGCGTTTTTCGGGAGGCCTAGCCCGACGAGTTGAAATCCAAAAGATAAAAGCACACGCAAAGCCGCGAAGACGCAGAGATTTCGCAAAGCAAGGACTTTGTGTCTCTGCGTCTTTGCGTGAACGTTTTTGATTTTTTAGAAAAACTTGACTCATAACGGCATTGATGATTAGGTTGGAAAAATGGTCTGATCTCAAATCTCGAATCGCAACAATCGCCATCACGATTCCCGCGTTGGTGATCGGGCTTTTGTTTTTGCGGGCATCCGGGTTTGGAATTTTGATCGGCATAACCATTGTTCTCGCGAGCTGGGAATACACCTCCATTACGCTTGGCGCCGGCCATCGAGCCGTACAGATCGTAAGTAGCCTTGGCGCGTTGGCCGTTGGCATTGCCATTTACACGACCAGCACTAAGTCAACAGGGCTAAACGGCGAAGTTGTAATTGCGGCACTCGCCGGAGCAGTCATCGTTTTGTGCGTGGCCAATTTGTTCATTCGTCAGGATATCAAGCCGGCCTCGTTGCGACTTGGATCGAGTATTGTGCCGCTCATTTACTGTGGCGTGCTGCCGGCGCATCTGGCTTTGCTGCGCCGCGATGCCGGTGTTTTGTGGATCGGTCTTGCTCTCATCGTCACGTGGGGCAGTGATATTGCAGCTTATCTTGTTGGAAAAAGTATCGGGAAGCACAAACTCGCGCCGAATATAAGCCCCAACAAGACGATTGAAGGTGCCGTCGCCGGATTCGTGGCAGCAGTCGTTGGTGTGCTGATCGTGAAATTGCTTTACATAAAAACGCTCAGTCTCGTTCACGCGCTGTTGCTCGCAGTGTCGGCGAATGTGCTAGCGCAGTTGGGTGATCTGTGTGAGTCCCTCATCAAACGTTCCGGCGGCGTCAAAGGCAGCAGTGCGATTATCCCTGGGCATGGCGGCGTTCTTGATATCATGGATGGGTTATGTTTTGCCGCGCCTTGGCTATATTATTTTCATCGCTACTTCGTCTAAGCCGGAACCAAAAAGAAAAGCGCACGCAAAGCCGCTGAGACGCAAAGTTTTTTTTCTTTTCTTTGCGACTTCGCGTCTTTGCGTGAAAGTTTTTGCTTTTTTGCAAACAGTTGATTCCTGTGGCGTAATCATCGCTGTTTTGGCGCCACGAGCACATTCAAAGTTTTGGGCTCAATTCGCACATGAAAAGCGCCACCCGTGACGACTTCCCCATCAACTTGCAAAGGATGCTCGGTCTCAATATAAGCACTGCGCCAGCTTCGTGCTCGCGGAGCCGGTGCTGTCGCAGATTGATTTTGGCGAAAGCCTTGAAGAAGCGTTTTCCAATATATCCAAGTCGAAGAACAAGCCAGCGCGTATGCCACTCCGTCTTCCGGATCAGCATCGGGAAATACCGTTTTGCCGAAAGCGTAGCACGGCATGTTATAAAGTCCGGCATTGTAAATATGCTCATCAGCAGTGACGAAAGGCGTGTTGTCGCATGTCAACGTAACACCTCGACAAGTGCTTGCAGATGTGCGGAAAAAACTCAATAAGCTTCCTCCAAGTGGCGTCCACTTTCGCCACTTGGCATAATGCCACAAAAATTTTGATTCAAATCCGGTGCTGATCGATACGAGCGCGATTGGCGCTTCCGGATGCGTCGTGACCATGAGATCAAGCGAGCGAATCTCGTGCGAGGCCAGTGCGGCCAAGGCGCGCTGAATTTTGCCAACGCCGATCGCGTGTGCAAAGGCATTGCCGG
>JBOHQZ010000576.1:0-4643 GCA_050732275.1 bacterium | reverse complement strand
CATCGGCTTGACGCGCGGCTTTCTCTATGCCGGCGCCTCGAATTTGCTCGTCTCATTGTGGCGGGTGAGCGATGTGACGACGGCGGATTTGATGGTGGATTTTTACGGCAAGATGCTCGGTGGGATGGGCAAGCCCGCGGCGTTGCGCGAGGCCAAATTGCAAATGATCCGCCGCCATGCGGAATATGCCAAGCCGTATTATTGGGCGCCGTTTATTTTGGTGGGGAGGTGAAAACTCAAAACAACTCCCCTTGTGGCCGTGGCGCCAGCGGCTCGGCATCGTAACCAAGCGTACGCAAGTGCCGCGCAAAAGCCGTCGGGCCGTGCGTGGTGAAAATTTTTTTTGGATTGACAAGGCGCACATATTCGATCAAACCCAGAAAATCGGCGTGATCGGAAAGCGGCAGCGCTTCGTCCACGCCGAAACGGAACTTGGCGCCGGCGTCGATGGCCCAGCCGGAGAGATACAGCGTGCGCTTGTTTTTGATCTTCTCGATTTGCCGCGTGCGGCAGGCGATGGAGGGCATAATCAAAACGCGGTTCTCAACCGGCGTGCTGCGGCGATGCAGAACAACGTCGCCAAATTGGCAGCCAAATTTTTCATAAATTTTCGCCAGGCGCAAGATCGAATGATGGACGCTCAGCGCGAAGCCGTTGTCACCGAGGATCTTCATGATCTCCTGCGATTTGCCGAGCGTATAAACGAAGATCATGGGAACTTCGCTATTGCGTAGCGTCGCCTGCGCCCAGTCACAAACGCGCGCGATGATCTCTTGGCGGGGTGGAAACTGAAAACGCGGATGGCCAAAGGTGCATTCCATGATCAGCGAATCACATGGCGCAACTTGCAGTGCTTCGGCAGTGGCGCTGTCCCCCAACTTGAAATCGCCGGAATAGAGCAGCCGCTGACCGTCGCGCTCGACGAGAATTTGCGCCGAGCCTAAAATGTGGCCGGCCGGTAGAAACGTAATGCGATAGCCGTCAAAATCAAACGGCTCGTTGAAATTGACCGCGGTGGCCTGCACCTTGCGTAGCCGCCGTTTCATGAACTCGATGGTCGGGGAGGTGGCAAAAACGCGGCGGTGGGAACGAATGTGATCGGTGTGCGCGTGGGAAATACAGCACGCTTCGCTATAGTTGCGCGCATCGAGCGTGAGGGTGGAATCGAGCAGGCGGATGGATTTGTCGTAGATGAACAACGTTTTTTAGATTTTTAGCATCATACCAGAGCTTCTTGCTGCGATAGGGTTCTCTTCTCAACGAACCGGCAGTAAATCTCTTGCATAATCCGGCTGAGCTGCACTTGATACAAGCCCAGCTCGGGGAGGTCGTAGTTTTCTTGTTCGAGGGGAGGCTCTTTGCGTTTGACTTCAATAATAATTGTTGAATAAGCTTTCGAGAAGTCATCGATCATGATGCTATCAAAAGCATGCTTGGCGCCTTTAAGCTTGGCTGAGCCAAACATAGCGTAAAGCCCTGACTCAAAATCGGGATAAAAGCTTGAATCAAGCGCGGAATTCCAGATTTGGAGAAAATCGCGCTCGTCATAATTAAAATTAATTGGTCTTGTCATGATTGTTACCATTTAAGGTTTCTTGGCGCCCTTGCTCCTGTAAATGATTTCAGCCGTTTCCGGGATGTCATTGCGTTCAACCCAATAGAAATTCCATACCACATTGATATTCGATTTGGTCAAAACGACACAAAGCAAGCATTTCTGCTTGCGGCGTACCTTGATAGCAATCCGGTCGTAAAAAAGAAAACGCACAGAATTGATTTTGCTGATGGCGGCGTATTGTGGTGCTCTAAGAATGATTGGGATTTTGTGGAGATAATTCAAGACAAAATTTTGCCATGGCAGTTTATGCCTTGAATCTTGAATATATCTCAAGCCTTGTTCGGTGAAATAATATTTTTCTCCAAAATAATCGGTTCCCGAAAAGATAATCGTCTGCCTTTTCGGAACGCCGTCAACAATGATCTCAAGCTGTTGACCACGTTCGGCGTAGTCAACGTGTTTGAGATTGTAAATGCTCGCGCTTGCCAAGTTTACCCCACGAAATTATCTGTCCGGAACCGCGGCGTTTCGTCTTGAGAATATAAGCAGATTCAATTTGCCATGCAAGTCTAAAAATTTTGCTTGACAAAGGCGCGGCTTTTTACTAATATTGAACAAACAATTTTTGGTGGCTGCCAAGACAAAATACCGAAGAAGTCAATATTCCTTAACCCCGTTTGACATGTTTGTGAGGCTCCGTATCCAAGTCGGTTCATAGCGCCCACTTGATAACACTCACGCCGCTTGCCTATGCAACCGTGGCCCCACGGCTGGCATGGCAGCAAGACTGACGCGGCCCCAATTTGCATTCGCGGTTGCCGGATAAAAATATGTCGTCTCCGGAATGCCAAGCACGAGGCGGTTCACCCACTCCACGCCTTGCATCAACGAGTGATCCTGGTTCGACACTTCATACTTCCATCCTCCGAAGCGGCCGCGGCTGGAGATGCCGTGTTGCTCCAATTCGGCGTACAGCACATTCAAAATCGCGTCGCGCTGCAGCGATGGGGTGGGATAGCCGTAATGCGCGTGGTAACTCCAGCGGCTGACGATCTGCGCTTCCGGATGAATGAGCTTGGCCGCGTGCATGCCCTGCACCACGTCGTCGAGCAGCGTCTCCCGAGCGACCGGCTTGTGCGCCGATTCCGATACTTCCGCCATGAGCGACCATTGTCTTTCCGGATGCGGCACGTTGTTGGGCGAGTAATGCGAAAATACGGTGACGCGGTAAAACGGGCAATTATCTTCCGGAAAATACATCCAACATTTTTTTCTCAGCCCGGCGGGCTTGGGGCCCTCGAAGCCGACGCCGACGATGTTCGTCGATGAATACTTGAGCTGATTGGCGGTGTTTTTGACGGTGGGAGAAAACTCCTGCACCATGCCGACAAAGCGATCCAGCGGTATCGTATTCAACAGGTTTTCGTAAAAAATTTGCTCGCCGTTCGACAGCTCGACGCTGTGCAGCAGCGCGGATACGGCAGCGACCGAGGTGCGCAAGCTGATGTTGTCGCGGCCCACCAAATCCGCCACCGCTTCCCAGATCGCGCCGGTGCCGCCGTGCTTGGGAAAGCGGAAGGTGTTGTTCGGGCCCCACGAGAGATCGTCTTCATCGAACAAAACATTTTTGGTCACGCGCGACAAATCCGTCACCGCCACGCGCTCACCGATCCATTCGAATGACATTTCCTCCGGCGGGCAGGCCCAAACTTTGAAGTTGTAAGGCTCCATGAAAACTTCGGCAATGCCGCTGCCGAACGTGGCGCGAATCCACTCACGAAAATTGTTGGGCCGTTTGGTGGCGGAATGCCGGTACAGCTCGATCAGGCCGTTGAGGCATTTCCACATTTCTTCTTTGGGAAGATAGCGGATGTTGTTCTGAAAGGGATAGGGAATGAAGCGGTCGCGCATCCACACCCAGCTTTCGCGCTCGTGGTGCAGCCAGCCGTCGTGGCCGAGCGCGCGCAGCATCAGCTCGTCGAAATATTGGTAATGCGAAAATTGCACGTGGCCGCCAATATCCCAAACAAAGCCGTGCTCGTCTTTGAAGCTGGCCGCCAGGCCGCCGACGTGATCCGCGGCATCGATGACGAGAAAATTTTCGATACCGAGCTGCTTGAGCCGGTACGCGGCGCCGAGTCCGGTCGGGCCGGCGCCGATGATCAGAAATTTAACGGTGCGAGGATGTGACATAGCGCGATTTTAAAGATTCCAGTTGGGGACGTTGCGTGTATAAGCTCTGCCGAAAACGCAGCAGCTCGCCGGCGCAACGGAGGCAAATTTTAACGAGCTTCCAGCGAATGATGCTCACCTGGCCGGTTTTGCGCTCTTCGTGGATGATCGGCAATTCGAATAGCGTGCTGCCGGCTTTGGCTGCCAGCACGGTCAGAAAAATATTCGGCGCAAACACCTCGTCGGGGAGCATTTGCAGCAACGCCTTCAAGAAATCGGCGTGCATCAAACGGAACGGAATATTCGAATCTTTCAGCTTGACGCCGAAGAAGAGCAAATTCAATGCGATCACGAGGCGCGTGATGACGAGACGGTGAAACGCGTCGGAGCGGGCTTTGCGGAACCCGGTGATGAAAGGCGACTTCTCACGGCGCTCCCAAAGCTGCCAAAAATCTGCCGGCTTGAATTGATCATCGCTGTCGGTTTGAAAAACGTGCGTCACCCCCGGCTTTAGCGCTTCGCGATAGGCGCGCAGCACCGCGGCGCCGTGGCCCGCGTTGGTTTGATGCACGACTTTCAGGCATGGCTCCGACCCGGCGATCCGGTTCAAAATCTCGCCGGTTCGATCTTTCGAGCCGTCGTTGACTACCAAAAGAAAACCGGGGACGCGCTGCAAAACTTTGAGCCAACCATGCACCACCTCTTCGATGCACTCCGCCTCATTGTAAGCCGGCATGACGATAGCTAATGACATGTACGACGTCTCTCAATTAGTATCCATCCGCAGCTCATCGCCGGACACCGGCATGGCTTCGGGCTGGCGCAAAACGATGTGTTTTGAATCACTGAAATCGACATAAACCTCCTCACCCGGCGTGGGCGCCTCGATGACAGGAAAATTTTCCCGCGCCGC
>JBOHQZ010000575.1:0-4671 GCA_050732275.1 bacterium | reverse complement strand
GTCTTCAAGTCAATCGTCCAAATTTGATGCGGGCCGGCCATGGCGATATAGCCGGTGTTACCAGCAATAAAAATATCCCACGGCGAATTGAGCGGCGTTTTGAGGCTGGCGCCGCCCTTCGGGGCATGCTTGGCCTGCTCGCCGGTGCCGGCGATGGTGGACACGCTGCGGTTGATAAAATCAATACGGCGCAAGCAATGATTAGCGGTATCACAAACAATCAAATCGATGCCATGAAACGCCATGCCTTGCGGATGAGTAAAATGCGCCGTCTCGAAGTCACCGTCATCGCGTCCCGGCAACCCGCACCCAATGACATCCACGACTTTTCCGTCCGGCGCCACGATGAGGATGCGATGATGATTCGAATCCGCAATCGCTAAAGCATGATTCGCCGGATGCGCGACGATCTTGCCCGGATAGCTCAAAAAAGTGTTGGCCATTTCGGAAGTTTCCGGCAGGAACTCCACGGGCGCGGTGTTGAGCTTGCCCTCTTTTTCAAAAATATCGAGCGCGACTTCGATGTAGTTGTCAACGATCTCGCGGTTGCCTTCGCCGGAAAAAACGGCAAGGATATAACCCTCCGGATCGATCATGACCAGCGTCGGCCAGGCGCGCACGGCATAAAGCTGCCAAACGGTAAAATCGGAATCCACCACCACCGGATGCTCGACTTCATAACGCAACACCGCTTCGCGAATATTGGCCACTTCTTTTTCGTTGGTAAATTTCGCCGAGTGGACGCCGATAACGGCAAGCGGCCGGCCGGCATATTTCTCTTCCAGATACTTCAAGTCCGGGATGACGTGCAAGCAGTTGATGCAGCAATATGTCCAAAAATCGAGGAGAACGATTTTGCCCATCAGCTCGGCCAAAGACAACTTGCGGATTTCTTCCGAATGTTCATTTCGCCGCACGTTGAGCCAGGCCAAATCCGCCGGGAAATCAGGCGCGTGAACTTTGTGGCGGGTGCGAATTTCCTGAATTTTCTCGCGAATCTGCGCCTGCAATGCGCTGCGGTCGGCTTCAGTTTTTATCGGAGTCATGGAATCATCAGATCGAGTTATATGCGTGCTCAGTCGATAGTTGATTTCGGCCCTATTCCGTCATTTCGAAAGTAGGAAAAATGAAAATCAGAAACAAGAGGGAATTTAAAATTTGTACAGAACGGCAAAATCCCGCCAATGGTCGCGACGAGCCGGGCAATCTGATTGCCGGCCGTTTTCGTATATTAAACACCGCAATAGTTAGATTTTTAAAAGTCCGCCCTAATGTGCCGAACACCAAAGATCGCCGAATGTTTGAGTGGGTATGACTTTTGCAAAAGTATGTTTAAGCTGGCGCCTATCATTCCGAAGCCGCAACAATAACGGCCGTGCTTCGTATGATCACACTAATTTATTATAGCGCCAAGCAATGTAAGTGTTTATGGCGGCGGTGCGACTAACCAATGAATAAAAAACTAAATTAGCCGTTTTTCAAAAATTAAGGAATAAGCCGCTTTCTTTTTATGTTCGGAAATAGATGCCGAAAATCGTTCTCACTGTACGGAACAAAAACACTTTTTTGAAAATGGCCACACGGTTGCTTCCATACGAATTGGCAACGTTGTGCGCAGGTGTGTAAATTTAGTTTTCAATTGCAAGGAGGAGTTTGGATGTTGAAGCGAATGTTTGTCTTTACAATTTTGATGATTGCTGCATTGCTGCTCGTCAATCAAGTAGTGATTCCGCACGTCAGGCGCTCCCGTGGCAACGACGAGATGCGTCTGTTCCGTCTCCAAAAAGGCCGTGAAATCATCGCGCGAGCCGTAGCGGCTCACGGCGGCCTCGCGGCCTGGCAAAGCAAGATCAATATGGATTTTCGCATGACCGACAAATGGAATTCCGGCGCGGGGGCCGTGGCGGCCAATTGGCTCGACTTCTGGCCGGCGCGCACCGTTGATACCAAGCAATATTATCTCTTGCGGCAAAATACCGGGCGTATCGAGTTGAGCACCGAAGCCGGCCGGCACGTTTGGGGTTATAGCAACCTTCGGCCTTGGGCTTTGCTGAACGGCCAGCTCGATGCAGAAAATATTTTGCGCGCCCGCTCCACTGTTCCCGCGATCAATTATTTGTTTGAGCTTCCATATAAATTTCTCGATAAAGGCGCTTTTCCGGAATTTGTCAATGAGGTAAAACATGACGGGCAAATTTACGACCGCGTGCGCATCACCTTCGGCCTGAACGCCGGCAACTATCCGCCGCACAATTACGTCGCGGATTTCGGCCAAGAGAACGGCCGGTTGGCACGCCTTGAATATACCGTGCCCGAGAAAACACCGGGCTATGTCACTTTCAGTGCGGATTTCAGCAACTACAAGGAAGTTGACGGCGTTTGGATTCCGGCTCAGGTTGACTTCAGCATGATCGAGCCGCTGATTTGCCTGTCGCTGCACCAATGGCAGATCTCGGAAGTGCGCTTCAACACCGGCGTCGATGAGAAATTCTTTTCTCCGGCTGATTTGAGGCTGAGCGATGCCAGCCAACATTGAGATATACTCGTTGCGAGCTGGAATGTGAGTCATTGCGAGTGCTATATCACTTGCAGTGGTTTTTTCAAAAAGAAAAGTCATCGCGAGGAGTGCTTTTGGCGACGAAGCGATCTGATAAATTTAAGAGATTGCTTCGTCCCGCTAAAAAGCGCGGGACTGGCAATAACAATTACAAAACAACTCCTAACGAGTATAATTCGTTTAGAATTTTTCCACCTTTTGACCAAGCCCTTCTCCATATTGCCTCTCACCCGCCCATCCTGCTGAAAATTCAAAGAAATTTCTCTTGGCGAATTGCTCTGAAAGTGCTAAATTTGCATCTATGCCACAGCCTGCGGAGAATATTCGTGACTTCATCAAGCTCATACCGCCGCGCCGGCGCGGAAATTTGCAGAAGCGTCTGCTGGCGTGGTATCGCGCCGAGCGCCGTGATCTGCCGTGGCGGCGGACGCGCGATCCATACCGTATTTGGGTTTCGGAAGTCATGCTCCAGCAAACGCAAACCGTCAAAGTGTTGGAATATTACGAGCGTTTTTTGGAGCGCTTTCCCGATCTCGTGGCGCTGGCGCGGGCGCCGCTGGATGACGTTTTAAAAGCATGGGAGGGAATGGGATATTACGCGCGCGCGCGCAATTTGCACCGTGCTGCCCAACACCTCATCGAGCACTTTCACGGACGTTTGCCGCGTGACTATGAGAAACTGCTGTCGATTCCCGGCATCGGACCGTACACCGCCGCGGCCGTTGCCAGCATCGCCTTCAATCGGAATCACGCCGTGGTCGATGGCAATGTCGAGCGCGTGCTGTGCCGCTGGTTCAAAATCGAAGCGCCACCCAAAGCGTCCGGCGCTAAAAATCTGTTGCGTGATCTGGCGCAACAGATTTTGCCTGCTCGGCAAGCACGCGATTGGAATCAAGCGCTAATGGAGCTGGGCGCGAGCATTTGCTCGCCGCGCTCGCCGAAATGCCGGCAATGTGTTGTGGCAAAATATTGCCGCGCCCATCAAGAGCTTGAGGATCCGGCAACGCTTCCGGTCAAGCTGCCGCGTCGCGTGTTGCCTCATCACCAAATCGCCGTCGGGCTGGTGTGGAACCCCGATTTTCCTTTAGAAGAAAAAACAGCATATCGGGGCAATCTGCTCATCGACCAACGTCCCAACACGGGTTTGCTGGGCGGCCTATGGGAATTTCCCGGCGGCAAAATTGAAAACGGCGAAACGCCCGAGCAAGCCCTGCGCCGCGAAATTCGCGAAGAGCTTGGCGTCGAAATCGAAGTGGGCGATTATTTCATGGCTGTCGAGCACGCTTACACGCACTTGCGGGTGACGCTGCACGTCTATCATTGCCTCTATCGCAGCGGCGAGCCGCAAGCGCTGGCTTGCCAGAATTGGCGCTGGGTTCGGCCGGCCGAGCTGAAGACATTGGCTTTTCCGAATGCGAACCGCAGAATTATCGATCGTTTGCTGGACGAGGCCGTTGAAAAATGATGAATGTTTGTAAAAAAGAAAACATAAAACGTAAAGACGTAAAACGTGAGAATGATTTTGCTTCCCGCTCTTTTACGTTTTACGATTTACGTTTTACGTTCACCCTTTCGTCATCTCGGATTTTGAACCAGGCGGTGGTCTCGCCGTACGAAGACGAAGACCTTCTCATCGACGACGACATCGGTACGCGCATCGGCGAGCCCTGGAAGGTGATTCTTTATAACGACGAGATTCATACCTTTGACGAGGTAATTTTGCAATTGCAAAAAGCCCTCAAGTGCAGCGTGCAACGCGCCGAGAAAATCGCCTTCGAGGCCCATACCAGAGGCAAGGCGATCGCATTCAGCGGCGAGTTCGACGAGTGCTTCCGCGTTGCCGGAGTGTTGCGGGAGATTCAGTTGATCGTGGAGATCGAAGGATAGCCCAATCATGAATGCCCTCGGTCTTGATGAACAGCACGCTCTGCTCAAAATCGTGATTGAACGGCTCGAGCGCTGCAATATTCCCTACATGGTGGCGGGATCAGTTGCGGCGAATAGCTACATGGCGCCCCGTTCGACCAACGATGTTGACATTGTGATCAAACTCAGCGAAAATGATCTTGACAAGCTGATTGCGGCTTTCGAGGGAGACTTTTACATCAATTCAC
>JBOHQZ010000574.1:0-4677 GCA_050732275.1 bacterium | reverse complement strand
CCAGAATGCGCGAAACCACTGCGAGTCCCAAACCAATCCCCTTGGTCCGCGTGGTAAAGAAAGGATCATAAATTTTCTTTAAATTCTCGGGGGAAATACCTTCGCCGGTATCCTCAATTTGAACCTCGAGTGCGCTTTCGCGGGAAATCGTGCTGATCGTGAGTTGTCCTCCCTTGCCCATCGCTTCTTTGGCATTGAGGAATAAATTAATGCAGACTTGAACGATTTGATTGGCATCCATCATGGCCTCCGGTTGCAGGGCTGCGTAACTTTTTTTGATGGTCACGCCGGCTTGTTCCAGCTCACTCTTGACGGAATTGACGGCGCTGTCCAAGACTTTGTGGATGTTGTTTTTCTGCAATGCCGGCAATGCCGTCCGCGCAAAGCCTAAAATGCCATCGATGATATTCTTAATTCTCGCCATGCCATCTTCGATATCGCAGAGCATTTTGTGAAGCGGTGGCGGAATTTCCAATCGTCGGGCCAGATATTGAAAATTCAGGCTGATCGATCCAAGCGGGTTACGAATTTCGTGCGCGATGGTGGTGGAAAGTTGTCCCAAAGCAGCAAGCCGTTCCATTCTTTCGGCTTTCTGCCGGAGGTATTTGGTCTCGGTAATATCCCGCGCCAAGGCCTGGATAGCCGGCTTGCCTTGATATATCGTGTTGATGAATGTCGCTTCCCCATCGATTAACTTGCCATCCTTGCGGATGAATTTGACCTCGATCACGGGAATGGGGACGCCATTTCCTTTCATTCTGGAAAATTTTTCGAGCGGGCATTCATCGTTTTTATCAAATAAATCCTTCAAACCATATCCGGTATGCTCTGATACGGCGTCATAACCCATCAGGCGCAAACCGGCCGGGTTGATATACACCAACTTGCTTTCTTGTTCAACAAAAATAGCTACCGGTGAGGATTCAATCAACCCCCGATAACTTTCCTCACTTTGACGCAAGGCTTCTTCCACCTTTTTGAATGCGGTGATATCTTGGGCAATTCCGGCGATGCGATAAATCGCCCCGGTCTGGTCACGAATGGGGAAGGCGCGATCCCGAATCCAACGAATAGATCCATCCGGCCGCTGAATTCGATAGGTCTCGTCATACTGCCCGGAGACTTGTTTGGTGAGAGCGGCCTCGAGCACTCGGTCCCGGTCTTCAGGATGGATCGCCTCCAGCCAATTCTGCGATGAAGCATAAAGGCTCTCGCACGTGTGACCCCAGATCTTCTCATATCCGGAGCTGATATAAATGATCTCGTCTTTCTCGAGATTGCTCAGCCAGAAGACTTCTTCAATATTCTCGGCCAATTGACGGAATCTTTCCTCAGCTTTTGCCAAATGCAAACGTTGCGTCTCAATGGTTACAAAAGCTCTGGCGTAACCGGAAGATAACATAAAAGCATGGGAAAATATAAAAATGAAAAGGCCCAAATGTAAAAAATGGCCGGTCTGGATGATGATGTCCGCATCCAAAATATCATTGACAATGGTTGCCGATAAAAAGATGAAGCCAAACAGAATGATCGCCGCACCCTCGCGCTTGCGAACGGCGCACAGCACGAGCATGAAAAAGGCATAGACCACGCTCATGACGATGAAGAACTCGTAGGCATGAAGCGTCCGGGTAAAAATTCTTGCCGGGGTCAACGCGACGAGGCTGGAAAAAAGCAGGCCGATTGCCGATATTGCAGCAATCACGGGTTTGTGGAAGTCGCGAGAGAACAAGTGGTGAAGAAATACGGCAAATACCGGCACGGCCAGATAAGCGGAAAGATATTCTACTTTGACGAATAACTTCCAGCTCATCATTGGAAAAATGTGCAGGAGATACCTTTCAACAGTAGTGAGGAGCCGGATCGCAATGAGAAAGCAGAACAAGCCAAAAAAGCATGAAGACAGGTCACTTTTCCTGAGGCCAAAAAGCGCGAGGTGATACAAACCCATGGCCACAATGCTGCCGAACAGGATTAGATCTAGTGCCAGTCTTTCTTCCCGCATGGCGCTGATTTGCTCTGTGGTTCCCAGGCGAATAGACTCCCAGGCGCCGCCGCGATGATGATGAAAATTTGAAACCTGATAAATAAGCTCAATGCGGTTGGAGTCGAGAGCCAAATCGACAACCTGGGGAAAATAGCGTGGAACGGTTGCTTCGGGCGTCTGGCCGGCGGTGCCAACCGACAAGATTTTCTTACCGTTGGCAAAAACCGTGTAGGCCGTGCCCATATCCAAAAACTTAATGGCGAGTTCTCGGAAGCTTGAATCTTTGAGAAGAACCGTTAGGCGGTAGGTCGCATAACCGGCGCCGGGAAGTTTCATGCCATTTAATACGTGGCCCTTCCAATATGCGGGCACCCTGATGAAGCCGCTTCTTTCCGGCGGTTGCGCCCGAGAAAAGCTTTCCGGCGTCAGGTGCTGCTGCCAGTAGAATTCGTGCTCGCCGGAAAGATTAACCGGGCCGTCTTTGGCAAAATCCCAATTGGAGAGATCCAAAACGCCTCCGATGGCGCGGGGTTGATTTTTGTTTTGAACGACTTGGCCGCAGCCGATAAGAAGGGATAGACCTGCAGCCATCAACCCGATAGACAAAAAGTATGATCTGATTTCCATCGACAAAATGGGATAAAATCAAAGGCGTTTTTAAGGTATAGAGCCTCAAAGTAACAACATAAAGATTACATAATCAAGAAAAATTTTCGACCCAATTTTAGCATGACGGACGTTTGTGGTAGTAACGGGGGGAAAGGGTCCGCATTTCCAGCCTTTGGGTATGATAACCAAATATTTTCGCCGATGACGGCGCCCTTAACGTGTTTTTCATTACGACTCCGCCCGGCGATGGCGTAAGCGATCCAGCGCCACGGCGGTGACGATGATGAGACCGGTGACGATTTGTTGCACCCAATTGGGCAGGTCCATTTTCGTGCAGCCATTGTCGATGACCGTCATGATCAACGCGCCGACCAAGCTGCCGAGAACGGTTCCTTCTCCGCCCGACAAGCTGCCGCCGCCGATAACCACTGCCGCGATGATGTCCAATTCTTTTCCCTCCGCGGTGGTCGGATCGCCAATCGTCAAATAGGAAAATTGCAAGACGCCCGCCAACGCGGCAAACGTTGAACACAGCGCGTACACGATGATTTTGGTGCGATTCACCGGCACGCCGCAGAGCCGGGCGGTTTGCTCATTGGAGCCGATCGCGAAGATATGCCGGCCGAGCTGAGTATAACGCAAAACGCCGGCGACGAGCAACGCGAGAATGAGCATCATCCACACGCCGGGAGGCAGGAATTGCCATTGTTGTTTTTCCGGCAGCTTGGTCAGCAGTGTGTTCAACCACGTGCTCGCCGGATAAACCGGCGTTTCATTCACCAAGCCTTTGGCCGCGCCGCGCAAAATTCCCAACATGCCGAGCGTCACGATAAAAGGCGCGAGCCGCAAACGTGTGATGAGCAGGCCGATCATCGCGCCGCAAATCGTGCCCATCATCACGCCGCCCAATGCGGCGAGTGCAGGCGAGACATTTTTTTCAAGCAACACCCCGATCGTCACGACGCTGAGGGCGATGGCCGAGCCGACGGACAGATCAATGCCGCCGCTGATGATGACCATGGTCATGCCGAGCGCTGCGGTGCCGACTACGGCGGTTTGCAGCATCATGATCTGCAAATTGTCCATCGTCAAAAATGTCTTGGGCCGCAGCGCCGCGAAGAGAATGAAAACAAACAACAACCCGAACAAGGGTCCGAGTTTTCTGAGCCAGGCTCTCATGAAGTTTCCCTAACGCGGACGAGCTGAAACCAAAAAAGAAAAACCAAAGCGCACGCAAAGACGCAGAGACGCAAAGATGGCGCAAAGTTTTTTCTGAAAAGTTTCATTTCCGTGAGACGTTCCATTTCCGTGAGCTAAAAATTTTAGATTTTTTCTGAGTTTTGCTGCGTGATGGCGTAGCCAGTTGCCGCTTGCATGATTTGATGCTCGTCAATTTCTTCGACACGGCGGGCGGGGTGCAATTGGCCGCGACACATCACGGCCACACGGTCGCACACGCCGAGCAGCTCGGGCAAATAGCTGCTCACCATCAGCACCGCTTTGCGCTGCAGCGCCAGCTCGTTGATCAAGCGATAAATCTCCGCTTTGGAGCCGACATCGATCCCGCGCGTCGGCTCATCGAGGAGCAGCATGTCCACGTCATGCTGCAGCAAACGCGCAATGGCGACTTTCTGCTGATTGCCGCCGGATAAGCTCGCAACGGTTTGACGCGGACTGCGACATTTGATCTGCAAACGCTCGATCCAATTAGCGGCCGCAGCATGTTGGCGATTAGGCATCACCAAACCAGCCGGGCCGAATCCGCGCAAGCGCGAGAGCGTCAAGTTGTCGGCGATGGAGAGCGAGAGCGCCAAGCCTTCGTATTTGCGATCTTCGCTGACCATGCCCATGCCTTGGGCCCAACTTCGCGCCGGTGAACTTGGACCAACGTAAGCGCCGAGCTTGATCGCACCGCGACGAATAGGATCAAGTCCGAACACGGCGCGTAGAAATTCCGTCCGTCCCGCGCCAACGAGTCCGGCGATGCCAAGCACCTCGCCGCGATGTAGCGCCAGCGACGCAGAGGTGGGTTTCAACCTGCCGGATAAATCGTTGATCTGCAACACAACTTCGTCGGGCGT
>JBOHQZ010000573.1:0-4688 GCA_050732275.1 bacterium | reverse complement strand
ATGCGCTGTCCCAAGTGCGGCGGCGTCATGAAACTGGTTGGCGAAATCACGCCCAAACGAACAAGATCGCCGTAATCACATCAGGGCAGTGACTTGAAACTCACGTGTTGATCGCGGGGCGCAAAAATGCGATTTTGGGGCGTCACGGCAGAAGTACGCCCTTGCCGTTCGTCAACGCCATGTTGGACGTGTAAAAGACCATCGGACACGATGAAAAAAACTGTCAAAGAACATTTCCACCCACTTCAGCCAAGGCCATCGGTTCATCTTACCGGTGCCCTTGAAACCCGTCAGCACCCTCCCATCTTTGATTCAAAGCTCAAATAAATAGGAAAGCGCTTAGTTCAACGCAGAATTATGCGGCGGCTCGCATCTGCTGCATTTCAAGGCACCTACTCGTTTCACCGCGCCGCACGAATTCTTATCTCGTTAGCCGCGTTAGTTTGCATTCACCACGAATTTACGCCTATATTAAATACAACTTTGTGTTGTTACATCGACACTTATCTCAACAAAGTCATCTTCCGCACTTGCGAGAAATTGCCTGCTCGAATCTGGTAAAAATAGACGCCACTGGCAACCCAATTACCGTTGTTATCTTTCCCATCCCACAGCACGCGGTGCTTTCCGGCCGCGTAGCGCTTCGCGATGACGGTGCGAACTTCGTGGCCAGCCACGTCGAAAACTTTCAGGACCACGTGCTCCGGCTTGGGCAGGTCGAAACGAATCTCGGTTTGCGGATTGAAAGGATTGGGGTAATTCTGCAGCAATTGGTATTGCAGCGGGATCTCTTGCTTTTCAGCCACGGCAGTGAACACGGCATCGGGTGGAAAAAATACGTCATCAATCCACGCGCCCTCTAATCCGATCGGAAATAAACTTTCCTTCCGATATGCCCAAGTGAGCGTATGCCGGCCGGCGGGCAATTCGTAGGTGGCGTGCGCCCAATCGACCTTGCCAGTCCACACCTCTTGCGGCACGCCGTCGATGGAGAACGTCAAGAAACCGTCGTCCGGATAGGCTGACAGTTTATAGGCAAAACTGAGCTTGCCCGGCGTGAGCAGAAGCGGCGAGATTTCCAAAAACGCGGATTCGCCGTCAATCACGAAACCGGCTTCTGCTGCAAAGCCGCCGGTGTACGAAGTTGTATTGGTGACGGACCAATAGTTGCCGCCATCGGTTTGCCAATTAAAGGGCGCGTTTTCAAGCTCGCCGTCTTCGAACGTATCCGTGCGACTATCAGGCACGACGACTCTTGCCGTCGAGCTCACCACGAAACTCGTGGTATCTTCTGCAACTGCGGTGGCATGCACTTGCAGCGTTGCGCCATAAAAGCCGCGCACATCCGTGGTAAAAGCAGCCGTGGAATCCGAAGGCGTCGCAATCTGCGCCGCACTTCCTTCAGGTGTTTCCAGATGCCAGGTTGAAGTGCCGGTGATAGTGACGTCCGGTACCGCGGGGGGCAAAAATTTTCCAGTCAAATTCACATTTTGTCCGCCGCTCGTAAGCGTGGAGCGCGGCGTCACTTGCACGACCAGAAGTTCCTGGGGAATGAGCACCGCCGTGGTGGTGTCGGTGGAATCGGGATTGGTCATCCGCGGGAAATCAATGAAAGCGTTGCCCAAATTGATGCCGGCCGTTTGCAAAAAATTCTGAATCGCATCGTTGCCAATATAAGCATTGTCCGTGATCCGCCAGATGGCTTGTTGCGCGATATCATTCGATTCACAGAATAGCTCGTTTTCATCGATATAACGCAGGAGATTGAAAAGCGCCGGCGCGGACTCGATGCCGGCCCAGGTATTTAAAGGCGGGCCGAGATCAAAATTCCCACCGGTTTCGGGGATATCCTTGTCGAGATCGATGCATGCGGCATAAAGACCGTCGAGCCTGATCGCGCCTCCATCCAGAACAAAAATTCCCGTCCCACGCGTGATCACGAAGTTTTGTTCTCGGCGCTTCTTGTTGACCAGCGTCTCGCCCGGGCGCACATCGATCACCAGCCCGGCTTGCGCCACGAGCGCATCGATGTCGGATTTTTGCACCTTGCCGCTCAAGGTAGCCATCAAATCATTGTGATGGCCGGGATGAGGAGAGGCGACGCGCATATTCGAGCGTCGATCCAGCCATCTCTTGGTCGGATCGAAAGGCTGGCCCGGCGGCGCTAATATTTTGGCCAATTCCTCGCTCGTAAAAGACTTGCCATCGGCTTCGCGGCGCCAAGTGCCATTGGATTGTTTGCGGTAATCATCGTAACGATCGGGCAGGCCCATGAGATGGCCGGCTTCATGCGCATACATTTCGTTCAGGCTGTTTCCGATAGTAGCCCACTTGCCCCCGCCCGTGCCTATATTGACTTTGGGGTCTCCACTGACAAAACTGATCGCGAGCCTGCCGACCAACTCGACTTGATGAAAGCCCGGAGTACCTGGCGGAAAAGTGGCGCCTTGTTTCCGGCGGGTATTCACATGCATGCTTACTTTCCGACCATCGCTTGTGGTTTGCCCATTCCACTTGCTTTCGATCGCGCTCTTGATGTGCGCCACGTTTGCGGGTGTGGCATTGGGGCCGTAAAACTCCAAGTTCAGCGTGATCTGCAGACTGTTGCATTTGACCGGCGGACTATTCTTGGCGCTGATTGAAACCTGATCTCCCCAGAAATCGCCTTTGGCTTCGAGCTTGACGAGACCCTGGGCGACCGCATCCTGCAAGGAAATGTGGCATGCCACTGTCGTGCCGGAATGAGCGGCGGCGCTCTGCGTCTGCGGCCGTGTTGTTTGATTGTCGTACGGTTTTGCTCTTTTGAATTTTTCCGGCAACAGATCGCGGGGGGCCTCGGGCAATAACCCGCGAAACTGATCGCAGACTTCCGTTTCAAAAATCAGCGGAGGATAGTAGGTCTCATAAACCAGATCAGCTTCCGGAGGCGTTGCTTCATTGAGGGCCAGGATGATGTTATCGAATTGAAAGATCGATATGTTTTGCACCGACACTTCGTGGGTGACGCCGTTGGCGCGAATGACGAGCCGGGCAAAGGTGGGGTCGAGCACAGATGAATCTGCGAACTGCGAGGATAAATTGAAAAAATCATTGCTCGAAATTACCTGCCACAAGCGTTCGACTTCTGCGGCGGAAAGCGTGAAGGTTCTCTCTTCCAAGGGCGGCGCGCCAATTGCGCCGGCAATTGCACGCTCATAAATCGCTTGTCCGTTCGCCGAAATTTCCAGATACTGGTTTTCGGCCCAGGGCGCCAAACCGCCGGCATTGCCGATAATCTCCAAATCCGGCGGAACGCCTTGTGCGGAAACTGAAAATGGCAAGGCAGCAACCAGAGCAAAGAACAAGCTCAACCAGGTGCAGTAACGAGTTTTCATAATTCTCCTCCATCGATAATTAAATCCTTGTCAGTGGGCGTGAAGTTGTTCAGCTTGCGGATAATATGGGCGAACCCGGGCAGGTCGAAGTTTTCCACGGTGACCTGCTGCGTCTTGCCCGCAGCAGTGATGGTCAAACTCGCAAACCAGCCACCGGTTACGTTTTCATTTTTATATTCCGGCGCCAGGGAGAAAAAATCGTTTTCAACAATGGCCTTCCAGAGTTCCACCAAATCCGTGCGCTGGAGAGTGAATGCAATTTCTTCCACAGGCGGGGCGCCAATCTTGCCGGGAATCGAACGCTCAAACTTGCCATGCCCTTCGGCGGTGATGAGCACATAGCGATTTTCTTCCCATGGATGCAAGCCGCCGGCGAGTGCTTCAATACGAAAGTCCGCCGGAAAAGAGGCGGCGCCGCGATCGGCCTGTTGTTGGCAGTTCATCGAAACTTGGACCATCGAAAGGAAAAGCATGATCAAATAAAAAATGATGCGCATGGCATTATTTCACCTGCTCCAACTGGCGCTTCAAATCCGACGCGCCGGGGGAATTGGGATTGATTTGGCCGAGCTTGGCGAGGGTTTCGTGCGCTTTCTGATATTGCGCGTCCAGCGCTTAGCCGAAAGATGTTAATTTCGCCACGAATTGCTTCGCCATCGCCGAGATCGTTGGGGTTGAAATCTTCAAACATTGCACCTTCGCAAACTTGCTTCTTCACGCTCGGCGCATCATGCACGTTTGCGAAGGTGCACACCTTATTGCTTTTATGGCCGCGGTCTTGGTTTTGTGCAAGGCCGTTCGGCTTCACACGCTCGGCCCCCGAGGGCCTGGAGTAAAATCAAGACGGCGGCCATCGGCATCGCCACAATTCCTCTATCATTTGCACTTGCGACAAACTTATTTCATGAGATGAACTCTCGCACTTGCTCGGCTAACACCTGGCTGTGCGGTTCGGCGAGCTTGCACTCACGTTGATCGAAGACGAAACGTTGAAACTACCACTGAACCGGATTTCATGCACGGCTCGCCGAATCCGCACCAGCCAGTGTTAGATTTGCGCTGATTCATTATGTAGACAACTCAACGATTTTGTGTCGCTACTCTATTATCAGAATTTGAGAAAATTCAATCTGCCATCTTTAAAATGTATAAGGGTTTTTTCGTTTGGATACAAGCTCCATCCGTTGTTAGTCCCTTTATAGTCAAATCAGTGCAAAAAAAGCAAAGATTTTTTTGATGAGTTTCATTTCGCTCAATATTTATGCGGCTTTTATGGGGTTTTCAAAAGCCTCCAACTTTTTGATTGCAAGTTGT
>JBOHQZ010000572.1:0-4689 GCA_050732275.1 bacterium | reverse complement strand
CGCATGAGGCGCATGAAATCAACTCGGTGGTTTTCTCGCCGGATGGCCGGCAAGTTCTCACCGTCGCAATCGATCATAGGACCCGGCTTTGGAATTGGCCGGAAGCTGTCGCAAATGCAGGCCCTCCCAAGATTTTTGACCTCGCGGGCACAATGAACTCTGCCGTCTTCTCTCCGGCGGGAGATAAAATCCTCACCGCTTCTGATGACGGCTACGCCCGGCTTTGGAATAAAAAAGGAGAACCTCTCGACAGTCTTGATCATTATGGCGTAGAAATCACTATGGCGATCTTCTCGCCCACGGCCAAACAAATTCTCACCGCCGCCGCGGATGGCCTGACGCGCGTGTGGAGCGATCGAGGAAAACTTGTCGACAGCCTGCAAACCGGAGAAATCGAAACCGCAGTCTTTTCACCTGATGGCAAACAAGTTCTCATCGTCGAATCGAATGGTCCGGTCAAGCTTTGGAATCCGCGCGCCCAACGCAGCGACAGTCTCATTCATCCCAAGAACGTGGTGGTCAAATCCGCTGTTTTTTCGCCCCACTTGCGGGGCGGGCAAATTCTCACTGCGGCCACGGACGGAGTTGCCAGGTTGTGGAACCAGCAAGGCGAATTGATTGCGGAACTCGACGGCCATCGGCAAAAGGAACTCACTGTCGCCGCCTTTTCGCCAAATGGAAAACAAATTCTCACGGCCGCGTTCGACAATACCGTCAAGCTCTGGTGGATGCCGCAAACCATTTTTGATTGGTTGAAACAAGCGCGCGTCTATCGCTTGACGAATAAGGAAAAGGAACAATACCGGATTAAAGAGGCAAAATAACTCAGCAGCATCTTTTAGGATTTTAAATCAATTCTTTGGAGGAAGCTCCATGTCTACTTTCAAAAAATCCCCAAACGTGCGGTGCCCGTTTGGGTGTGTGAGAGCAATCTGTTTCTTGAGTTTTGCTTTCGCGCTCATGATAACCGAGGCTTCAGGTCAGGTGGAAAATGCCGTTGTCAAAGTTGTGAGCCGTATTGCCGGAAAATCTTATGAAGGAATCGGTTTCGCCTACCAACCTGCCAATACGCCGAAGGTTTATGTGGTGACCGCGCTGCACGTGGTGGCAGGCAGCGCGAAAATTGAAATTCAAACCGCGGAAGAAAAAAAACTCGCTGACGCCAAAATTCATAAATTTTTCAGAAAAGCCGACCTCGTGCTCTTGGAACCGCTCGGGCCGCTAAATATTTCCCCTTTACAACTCCACACCGGCGCCTTTCCCACGACGGGCAATATTTGGAGTATTTCACAACAACGCGTCGGCGCCAACGACATGCGGCTCGGAAAAGAGAAGCCGTTGATCGACCTCTTCAAAAGAGAGCGCAGCCCGAAACAAAGGGAGCAAGTGCCGCCATTAACACCGCAGGAAGTCAACCAGCATTTTGATCCGCATTACTATCCTGATACCAACGCGCCGGTTTTAGAGCTCGAGAAGTCCATCGGCCCGGGAGATTCCGGGTCGCCGATTACTTACGATGACGCGGTAATCAGCATGGTGGACGGCGGCTTGCACAATCTTGGCGGCATCAAAAAAGCCTGGTGGTCGATTCCGCTGAAAAAGAATCTGGATTTGCTGTGGGCGCAAGGCGAAACCGACGCGAGCAAAATTCAACCGTACTCCGGAAAAGGCGGTCGCATCCTTTTCAGCAAGCCGCGCGGAGAAAATGCGCCGGTGCAATTCAAGGAAGTCGATCGAGACGTTAATCAAGGTAACGTCACTTTCGCGCTTTACCACACCGATCAAGTTTCTTTCGGAGAAGTTTATGAAACGATGCTGCCGGAAGATCAATGGTTCATTAAGGAAGTCATTGACGACGATGCCGCGATTACCCTCGACGAAATGTTCCCCGAAACCATCGACGTTTATGAAGACTACGAATCGGGGGCGACCTTTGCGATTCCCACGATGCTCTCCGACGACTTGGCGATTGAGCAGGATGCCGGGCATACTTACGTCGAAGCCTTTTCGCGATTTTCCGAGGACAGCCGATCTTTTGTAAAACTGATCGTCTTCATCGATAACGGCGGCCTGCAGGCGAAGGATACTTTTAAGAATTATATTCTGAGTGGGGAAGCGCTGAATGACGATGACTGGGGCGATCAGGATTGGCAGGGCATCAAGTGGGTTCAAGATGATGAGTCCGACGACGACGCCGTCAATGATCTCAATGATCCGAATGAGGCTTACTACCACGAAATTATGGAAAGGATTTACGAGCGGCAAGACGACGAGGGGAATGTGATTGACGATGGCGAAGTCTATGCTGCCATGACGATCAATGAAAATGGCGTTTTTCTTGGCGTGGCGATCATCGTTAATGATCCGTCGAGTTTGACGGAGGATGATCTCATCAACTATTATCTCATGGAGGCCTGCTTGACAATGGCAGGTTTTCCTTATGAGTAAGTCGAAAACGGAGCGCCTGGAATATTATCTGGCCCAAGCCTGCGCGATCCTGGCGGGTTTCGCTTTTTATTAAGATACGGCTTGGAAAAGTCGTTGGAAAATCCGCTTGACTTTTGCCGCAAAGATTGTATATTCCAAAGATCATAATTGAGAAGGCAACGACCCACGGTATGGCTATCGATCTACAATCCATTCTCTTTTTTGCTTTTGCGGCGGTCGCGCTGCTGTCGGCGATCATGATGATTTTGCACCGCAATCCGGTTTACAGCGCCATTTTTCTCATCGTCACGCTGTTTGCGCTGGCGGGATTGTTCGTGCTGCTCAATGCACCCTTCGTCGCCTCGGTGCATATCATCGTTTATGCCGGCGCGATCATGGTGCTGTTCCTGTTTGTCATCATGCTGCTCAATCTCAAACGCGATCCGGTTCGAGAACGCAGCAAGCTCGCACGCCGCGCTTTCGCTTCGCTTTTGGTCATCGTCCTGCTTGCTGAGATCGGCGTGTTGATCAGCACACCATTTTTGTCCGGGACGGCGGAGGGTCGCGCCATCGTCGGGCTTGCCAACGGCTCTGCGGCGGATTCGACCGCGGTCGGCAATACCGTCAATATCGGCAGGCAATTGTTCACAACCTATCTGTTGCCGTTTGAAATCGCCTCCGTGTTGCTTCTGGTCGGTATTATCGGCGCCGTGATTCTGGCAAAACGGAATTTAGTTTCATGAAACCTCGAGGGATGGATCGTTGGATTAATGGAGTTTTGGAGCGTGAGGTGTTCCACGACTTCATAAATCCAAAACTCCAACAATCCCATACTCCAACTATCCGCTTATCGGTTCGGAGTTAACACAGTATGCCATTGACGTATTATCTATTGCTCAGCGCGCTGCTGTTCGGCCTCGGCGTCGCCGGCGTCTTGCTGCGGCGCAATGCCATCGTCATCTTCATGTCCATCGAGCTGATGTTGAACGCGGTGAATTTGACGTTCGTGGCATACGCCGCGCATTTAAAAAACCTCGAAGGACAGATATTCGTTTTCTTCGTCATGGTCGTGGCCGCCGCCGAAGTCGCCATCGGCCTGGCGCTCATCGTGGCGATCTTTCGCGTCAAAGAAACCGTGTTTGTGGATGAGATTAATTTGATGAAGTGGTGAAAACTTGTTGCTGGTTGCTCGTTGCTGAAAGCCGAAAAAAAGAACAACGAGCCGTCAGCGACCAGCATCCAGCAATCAAATATGCAAGATTATCTTTGGATCATTCCTTTTTTCCCTCTTGCCGGTTTCATCATTAACGGCCTCTTGGGCCGGAAGATGGATGAAAAAGCTGTTGGCGTAATCGGCGCCGGTGCGGTGCTCGCGAGCTTTGTCACCGCCGTGTTGGCATTTAGCGAGCTGCTCAGATTGCCGCCGGAATCGCGCGTCATGACACAAACGCTGTACAATTGGATCGCGGCCGGCAACTTTTCCGTCGATATCGGCTTTCGCCTCGATGCGCTTTCGATCACGATGGTGATGGTCGTCACCGGCGTCGGGTTTTTGATTCACGTTTATTCCATCGGCTATATGCATGGCGAGCGCGGGTTCTTTCGCTTCTTCGCCTTTTTGAATCTCTTCACCTTTGCGATGTTGCTTCTCGTTATGGGCAGCAACTTTCTCGTCATGTTCGTCGGCTGGGAAGGCGTCGGCCTGTGCTCGTATTTGCTCATCGGCTTTTACTATGACCGCATTTTCGACGAGACCACCGGCCTCACTTGCGCCGGCGCCGGCACCAAAGCTTTCATTGTCAACCGTATCGGCGATTTCGGTTTTCTCCTTGGCATCTTTCTCATCTTCGCCACCTTCGGCTCGCTCGATTTTGAAACCGTATTCACAGCCGCGCCAACCGCTGGCGTCTCGACGGAAATTTTCACGGCCATCGCGCTGCTGCTCTTCATCGGCGCCACCGGCAAGTCCGCGCAAATTCCGCTGTACGTTTGGCTGCCCGATGCCATGGCCGGCCCAACGCCGGTTTCGGCGCTCATTCACGCCGCCACGATGGTGACTGCCGGTGTGTACATGGTGGCGCGGTGCAGCGTCATTTATTTGCAAGCGCCCATCGCAATGGCAGTCGTTGCCGTCGTCGGCTTGGCCACCGCGGTTTTTGCCGCGACGATGGCGTTGACTGCGACGGATATTAAAAAAGTTCTCGCCTATTCGACCGTCAGTCAGCTCGGCTATATGTTTCTTGCCTGCGGCGTCGGCGCTTT
>JBOHQZ010000571.1:0-4690 GCA_050732275.1 bacterium | reverse complement strand
GTTTATGCCAACGGCGCGTTTGAATATTTTGAGAACGCCGTAGTGGCGGAGCAGGCGAAGCCGATCAAAGTACCTGGCGGCGATTCGGTGCAAGTGAATTTTGGCCTCACCCCGCGTCACGAAGGTGCAGGCATCATCAACGGCACGATCACCGCCGAGCTTGACAGCGCCAGAGTGCCGATTGCCGTCGTCATTGCCCGGCCGGTCGCTACGATTTTGCTGTGGCCGCAATCCGAAATGTTTTTCACGGCCGTCACCAATCCGGACGGCAGCTACAAAATAAGCGGATTGCCCTCCGGCGAATATTACGTCACGAGTTTCGCGCCCGGTTACATCGGCGAATATTATGACAATGTTTTCGATCCCAGTGAGGCCACGCCGGTATTTGTCGATCAACAAAAGCCGGCGCAAGGCATCGACTTCGCACTGATGCCGATTTACTATCGCAACAAAGATGGCGAAGATTCCCGCGCCGGAACGGGCGCCGGTGTCGTTGGCAAGGTCAGCGCGAAAAACGGCAAAGGCGTTGGCAACGCGCATGTTTATGTGCTGAACGACGCCGCGCAACCGCTGGCTTACGTGCGCACTAACTCGGAAGGCAGCTACGAAATCGCCGGCGTGCCGCCGGGCCAATATCGCATGCTCGCCAGTCATATTGCTTACAGCAGCAAGTACAACGACGACGCCAATCGTTTCAGCGAAGCCAGGCCGGTCGATCTCGGCCTCGGCAAATCCGAAGTCAATTTTATGCTCGAGCCGAAAGGAACCACCGGCGTGGACGAGCAGCCCGGCGCGACGATTCCGAAGACGATTGAGCTTTACGGAAATTATCCCAATCCGTTCAATCCCACGACACAAATTGCCTTTGGACTGCCGGCAGCGTTGCGCGTGAAGATTCGCGTCTTCAACGTGCTCGGTGCAGAAGTGGCCGTGCTGCAAGACGGTGTGCTGAATGCAGGCGTGCATCGCCTGATGTGGAATGCTCGGAATACAGCCGGAGGCGAGGTGGGCAGCGGCTTGTATCTGTATCGTTTGGAAAGCGCGGCAGTGACGTTGCGCGGGAAGATGTTGTTGATGCGTTGATGTAACCAGTCGGCTCGACTGGCCGGTCGCTTGGAATCATCCAACATGAATTTTTAGCGACCGGCCCGCCGGTTTCAAAATTAATTTATGGTATTCGCGCTATAAAAGAAGTAATCGTCTACTGGTGGCATGCAGTCAAACAAGGTGGATCAATCAAACCAGGTGAAATCCAAGCAATCGTTGTTGAACTTTGATAAAGCTTAAAATTTGGAATGATTTTCCTTTTCATGAAGCACAGGAAGAAAACATGAAACCCAAAATATTTTTACTCGCCGCTACCATTCTATTCCTAACCTTCTGCGACGCGCAAGAAACCCGCGCCTGCAGTTGCCTGCCGCCCCCGCCACCGGCGCAAGCCCTTGCCGAAGCCGATGCGGTTTTCATGGGCAAAGTCGAATCGTTTGAACTGGTCGAAAATGGCAATCGTCGCCTTGCAAAAATATCCCTTATCAAAATATGGAAAGGCGACCGCAGCCCGGCGGGTGAAATTTTAACCGCGGCCAATTCCGCGGCATGCGGATACGATTTTCAGGTCGGCGAAACCTACGTTA
Source organism: bacterium (assembly GCA_050732275.1). Classification (GTDB taxonomy): domain Bacteria; phylum Zhuqueibacterota; class Zhuqueibacteria; order Zhuqueibacterales; family Zhuqueibacteraceae; genus Zhuqueibacter. The sequence goes on along the minus strand of JBOHQZ010000571.1, from coordinate 3,056 downwards.
TTTATGCTTACAAATCCCCGGACGGGTTGCATACCAACCTTTGCACGCGTACGGCTCCTCTTCCTTCAGCAGCCGAAGATTTGAAGTATTTGGAAGCTTTATCTTTTTTCCCGCTCACCGTCGGCAACTCTTGGACGTTCAGCCATGACCAGCAAAACAAAATTATCGATACGCTCCGGCTCGATGGCAAACTCTATTACCGCTTTGAGCGTTTTCGTGGATTCCCCAACGCTTTGCTGAGGCTGTCGGATGACGCGAAACTATTCATACGAGCCGACACCACCGAGTGGATGTGGCTCGATTTCGCCGCCAACCTGGGGGACCAATGGCCGGTGCGCGGGCCGGCCGGAGAGATCGAGTGGACGGCGCATCTGCAGAGCAAAACCGATACGGTGCGCGTTCCTGCCGGCACCTTCTCGCCGTGTTATCGATTCTATTTTAAATTCGCCGGCGCCGACAATGACTGGATCGAATGGTACGCGCCGGAAGTCGGGCCGGTGAAGCGCGAGCTGCTCGGCTTTGCGCACCTCGAATATCCTTTGGAACGCGCCGTCATCAATGGCAAAGAACTGCCAACCTCCATTTCCGGCGAAGAACATGACGGAGTTGTTCGCGCTTTTGATCTCGCGCAAAGCTATCCGAATCCTTTTGTGCCAATCGGCAACAACGCGATCGCCATTCGCTACCATCTCGTCGAAGCCGCCGCAGTGACGCTGCGCATTTACGATGTGATGGGCCGGGAAATTATAACGTTGGTCGAGCGCCGTGAGCCCGCGGGCGAGCGCTTGACAATGTGGAATGGCCTCGATACGCGCGGCAATAAAGTGCCGAGCGGAGTTTACTTCTATCGATTGCAGGCGGGAAAACGCCTGGAAGTCAAAAAAATAGTTTTGACGCAATAGTTGCTTTAAACAGGTTTGCAAAAACTGTATTGTGAAGAAGATGAAAATGCAAGCCCGTGTTGGCCTAATCGCTGCCGCCTTGATCACGTTCGCTTTGTCATTATCTTGTGAGCACGCGGTGGCGCCGCCAACGAGTGCTTTCGATTTGCCGAATTATAGTTATATCGGTGAGCCAACTGCGCGTTGGAGCGCTTACGGCCTGAAGAATTATACCATCGAGCAGAAACGCCTTTGTTTCTGCCGGTTTCCTCATGAGTTCGTCAAGCTGGTTGTGAAAGACAACAAGATTGTTGCGGGCATTGATCTGACTAACGGCCGGCCAGTGCCGGCAGAAATCTTGCAGTATTATCAGACTGTTGATCAGCTCTTCGCCTGGATCGAGGAGACCAAAGCCCTGAATCCGGAACGCCTCGAAATCGTATACGATTCGCGTTTTGGCTATCCCAAAAAAATTTCCTACGATTACAAATCTCAAGTCGCCGATGACGAACTGTGGATCGAGACACAAGCCCTGCAAACGCTCTCTGAAAACGGCGCCTCGGCAGTGGTCATTGTTGACGTGCCTCCGGATTCTCTGCAATTGGATGGTTTCACCTTGCACGGCATCGCCATGAACGGCGACAAGCTTTCGCTCGACATTTCGCACAGCGGCGGCTGCAAAGAGCATTTTTACACCTTGTTCATGAGCCCGAGCGCGTTTCTCAAATCTTTTCCGGCACAGGCCAATCTCTATCTTCGACACAACGGCAACGGCGATCTCTGCGAAGCTTTGTTGCGGCCCAAGCTCAGCTTCGATCTGCGGGCGGTCGCCGAGTTGTATCAGAAACTCTATCAGCGCCGCGATCCCATCCAGATCAATGTTTACGGCTACTTTCAAGGCCAGCCCGGTGAAAAGCTCAGCGCGATTTACAGCCCACGATAAAATTTCGTTATAACGACACGAATCAAACTGGGGAATTTCAAGCTCGGCCTGCCATTTTCCCAACCCTGTGAACCGTCTTTCAAAAAAGAATTTTACTTGCTGATTGTCTCTAAATTCGCTAAGTTACCAGTACATGAAACTACGTAAGGTGTCATGATGCCAACCGTTCAAACTCAATTTGATTTCATCCGCATCGACCGGCGCACCAAAAGAGTCACGCCGGCCTTGCTTGCGGCCATCAGAGATCGAATTGTCGACCATCTTCATCCTGAAAAGATTGTCCTTTTCGGCTCAAGAGCCAACGGCACCGCCACGCTCGATAGTGATATCGATTTGTTGGGTATTTTGGATGATAAACATCCTCTGGCTCGCGTCAGACGGCGCGACCGATTTGGCGCCATTCAAGATTTATTTCATCATCGTTTGTTTGGCCTGGATGCCATGGTTTTAACGGCCACTGAAGTGGAAAAAATAATGGATGAAAACGAGGGAGAATGGGATTTGGTTTTAGAAATCCTTGATGAGGGCAAAATCCTTTATGAGCAAAACCAATAAAGAGAAATTAAGTGAACATTTACGCCAACGGACGCGTGAATGGTTTCGCAAAGCCGAGCATGATCTGGCCTATCTTCAACACGCGCCGTTGGATCTGGATGACCCACCGACTGATACAACGGGCAGGTTGGCGCACATGGTGGCTGAATATTCTCTCAAAGCCTATTTGGTGTTAAACAAAAAGAAGATCAAGAAAAGTCATGATTTGGATGAAGTCGTGAATTTATGCATCGCCGCGAATCAGGACAAAGAGTTTGAAGCGTTGCGCGAAGATTGTAAAATTCTTAGTCGGTATAAAACATATTTTACCTATCCCGGCCCCATTCCGGAAGTTATTAGTGTTGAAGAAGCCAAAGCCGCCATTGAAAAGGCTTTCCGCATTAAAGATTTTGTCATGAAAAGGCCGAGCAGTTGGGATATTACATGACTTTCGGCTGATTAAAAATTTTCTTGTATTTAGATGAGACTATAGCTATATTGCTCTCAACCATTACCTGATAACATTCATTGGTTGAGGAGCAGATTTATGAACGATGCTTCGAGAACTCGCCTGATCATCAAGTATCTTGAACGGATCGACGAATCGAATCTATCGCTTGAAAAGTTCTGAGAGGGCATTTGAAAAGCCTATTCACGGTCCCGCGGCTTGGATTTTTGCAAGGCGGCGTGTCATGATG
>JBOHQZ010000570.1:0-4711 GCA_050732275.1 bacterium | reverse complement strand
CGATCCGGAATTTCAGCACATCACCGCTAATGCTCCATCTCAAGTCAATTGCGGCAAGAAAATGGCCGAGCCGGCTCAACGGCGAATTTCCTTTCAATCTGAAAATCGTCAAATCGCTGAAGGAGATCGAGTTCACTTCGGAGGTGACGTTTTTTGTCGGAGAAAACGGTTCCGGCAAATCCACTCTGCTGGAGGCCGTTGCTTGCGCCACCGGCGCGATTGCGGTAGGAAGCGACAATATCGGGAAGGATAAAACGTTAGGCGCGGGGCGAAAACTCGCGCCGCATTTCAAATTATCCTGGCAGCGGCGCACCCACAAAGGTTTTTTCTTGCGAGCGGAAGATTTTTTTGGCTATGCCAAGCGGCTGACGCAAATGCGCGAAGAGATGGAAAACGATTTGCGTACCATTGACGATGAATATAGAGACAAAGGCCGCTCGCAAACCGCTGCCGGGTTGGCTAAAATGGCTTATGCACGCGAGCTGCAAGATATGAAAAGGCGATATGGTGAGGGAGGCTTGGATAGCTATTCGCACGGTGAAAGCTTTCTGACGCTTTTTGAGTCGCGCTTTGTTCCCAATGGGTTGTATTTGTTAGACGAGCCGGAAGCGCCGCTGTCGCCGATCCGCCAGCTTGCGTTTATTTCCATTCTCAAGCGCATGGTTGAGCAAGACGCCCAGTTTATCATTGCCACACACTCACCGATTATCATGGCTTTTCCGCATGCCACTATTTTGAGCTTTGACTCGGCACGGCTCCGGCAAGTCGATTACAATGAATTGGAGCACGTCACGCTGACCAAGGCGTTCTTGAATAATCCGGAGGCTTATTTGAGACGTTTGTAGCGCCTTGATTTTGCGCCCCAATTATCCCCATCCGTTTAACCCGATCACCGAGTTTAACTTCAGCCTGCTGCAAGAGGCGTTCGCCGTCCGGCGGCGCAATAAATTTTAAAATTTTTTATTGATTCAGATCAAAAAAATATTTATATTTGACTGCTGTAGAGGTCATGCGTTTGTGCATTTCTTTTTCCCCACCTTATATTAACGTTTTTGACAGGGTCAGGGTGGCGGTGGAATCAAGTTTTCCATTTTAAGTCCTTTAGCAGAATGGCAACTGAAACAGTTTTTGAATTGATAAACATCGGCAACTGACGCCGAGCATTTTCCTGTTGTGGTTAGAGAGTCGTCTGGGAAATTCTCCAAACCTAACATATTTGCAGAGGCGCCTATGCGGTTTTCATCTACGAGGCTTCGTGTTGCCGGGTTGCTCCGTGCCTTGGTGGCGGCGATCATGCCATCCTTTTCCGGCATTTGGTTTTGCAGAAAAGGAGAAGAATGATCAATGAGCACGCCGCCAAAATCTTTTTTTATCATGCCGAGAGGACCCTAACGGGCTAACGCACTGCTACGTTAATTTTTTAATTCCATCCGCCTGCTCAATTTGAGCGCTGCCGGAAATAGCAAAAATTAGCATTTGAACAGCCGCCCGCAAGAAGCGGGACTCCGAAATTCATCTTCACATGAATACCGACAGGAGAAACGCTATGAAGACAAAGAGCAACCCTCTGTTTGTAAGTTTCATGATTTTATGCCTGACAGTTTCAGCCTTTGGCGCTAGTGACGATCAGGAAAAACCCACCGTTTTACATCAGGCGCAGATAAAGTTTGACAAAGCTGGAAAAGTACCAACGATGATTCAGTTTGCCCAATCCAAGCAGCCGACGGTGGCGACTTTTTTTCAAGAGTACAAAAAGTATTTCCAAATTTCCGATGATAATCAAATCCAAGCTTATCACTCTTCGCACAACGAATTGGGCAACCATCATCGTTACATTCAGCATTACAAGGGCATTCCGATAATCGGTGCGGAATATATTCTGCACGAAAAGAACGGCTCGGTGTGGTATGCCAACGGCCAGCTTGTGCATGATTTGAAAATGGACGTCGTGCCGGCGCTCAGCGAATCAGCCGCGCTGCAAGCCGCGTTGCAACATCTCGGCGCCGAGGCTTACATGTGGCAAGACGAAGCCAATGAAGCCTTTTTGAAAAGAGAGCGCGGCGACGCCAACGCTTCGTTTTTCCCCAAAGGCGAATTGAAGCTCACTTCCGGCAAGGCGGAAATCGCCGCGGCAAACATGAAATTGGTTTATCGTTTCGACATTTACGCCGCGAAGCCGTTGGGCCGCGATTACATCGACGTTGACGCCAAAACCGGAAAAGTCGTCAACCAAATCACCCGTATTCATGACGTGGATTTTGCCGGCACTGGTGCTTCGCTCTATAACGGCACGGTTTCCATGACCGTCGATCAAGTTACGGGTTCGAGTTATCGTCTGCAGGAAAACGGCAACACCGTCCGGGGCGCGGATATTCGCACCTTCAACATGAACAATGGAACCAGTTATACCGCGGCAACGGATTTTACCTCCACCAGCGCCAACGGCCCCTGGGATGGCGCAGGCGTCAGCGCGCACTGGGGCGCAGAAGCCACGTATGACTATTACTTTATCAAACACAACCGCAACAGTTTGAATAATGCCGGGTTTACTTTGCTCAGCTATGTCCACACCAACTTGATCGGCATGGGTTATCCCAACAACGTCAATGCGTTTTGGGACGGCAGCCGCATGACATACGGCGATGGCGACGGCGTCAATTACTTCCCGCTGGTTTGCCTCGACGTGGTCGGACATGAGTTGACGCACGGTGTGACGGAGTTTTCCTCGAATTTGATCTATCAAAATGAATCCGGCGCGCTCAATGAGTCGTTCAGCGATATTTTTGGAAATGCGGTTGAGGTTTTTAAAGAGAACTCGGCCCTTAACAGCGGCTTTCCGCTTGCCACGTGGCGGGTCGGCGAAGATATGAGCGCCAGCGGTCTAGGCATCCGGAACATGGCCAACCCCAATCAGTTCAGCGATCCGGATACGTATCAAGGCACTTTTTGGTTTACCGGCACCGGTGATAATGGCGGCGTACACACCAACAGCGGCGTGCAGAATTTCTGGTTTTACCTCTTGGTGGAAGGCGGCAGCGGTACCAATGACGTGGGCTATGCCTATAATGTGGTAGGTCTCGGCCTCACTGATGCGGCTCGCATTGCATACACGAACAACAATTCATTTTTGACTTCCAGCTCGAATTACGATGCTGCCCGCAACGGCGCTATTGCTGCCGCCCAAGGACTTTTTGGCGCCGGTTCGCAACAAGCGCTTTCAACTGCCGAAGCGTGGTTGGCAGTTGGTGTTGGAACGATTCCGCAGCCGCCGGCTGACTACGCCACGCTTCCGTACAGCACGGGTTTTGAAAGCGGCTCGTTGGACAATCATTGGAACACGTACAAATCCAACAACGCCGGCCGCACTCGAGTGCTCAATACCAACGGCCCCTTTGCCGGCAGTTATCATATGGTCATGGATGTGAGCACCAGCGGGGTTTTCAATCAAAATGAAGCGTGGTTGCATTTGAATCTTTCCGGCGAATCACAAGTAAATTTGGCCTTTCGGTGGAAAGAATTTAGCGATGAAACCCATACGCAAGACGGCGTTTATTTCTCTAATAACGGCGGCACCAGCTTTGTCAAAGTGCAAAACCTGAGCGGCAGCAGCACGGCTTGGCAGAGCTTCAACCTCGACCTGGATGCGCTGGCAGCGGCCAATGGCCTGAGCCTGACCAGCACGTTCATCGTCAAATTCCAGCAATATGACGATTTTCCGATCACCACGGACGGCTTTGCCTTTGACGAAATCAGTGTGACCGGTGGCGCCGGTGGTGGATGGCAGGTTATCACCTCCGACAATTTCGAAAGCGGTATGGGCAGCTACACTGATGGCGGTGCGGACATGTCGCGTTATACCGGCGGGACGCATGCCCACCAAGGCGTGGCGGCGGCCGACATTCAAGACAACACCGGCACGGCTTCGTCATTCTCCCACACGGCAACCTACAATGTGACAGGCTACAATACGTTGGAAGTCGATTTTTGGTTCAAGATGGTGAGCATGGCAACGAACGAGGACTTTTGGGTGCAATACTTCAACGGCACGACGTGGCAGACGGTCGCCACCTTTGCAGCGGGAGCCACCTTCCAGAACAACGTCTTTTATCATCAGGTCGTCACGATCTCGCGAAGCACATACAACTTCCCGACCAACGCGAGGTTGAGGTTCATGTGCGACGCCAGTGACAATAATGACGACGTCTACATCGACGAGATCGAGTTCCGGGGAACGGCGTCCGGAGCTTTGGCCAGAAACAGCAATGCGTTGAGCGCAGCCGAAACGTTGCCGGAAAGTTTTGAGTTGAAACAAAATTATCCGAACCCGTTCAACCCCACGACCACCATCGCGTTCTCTCTGCCGCAAGAGGGCGACGTCTCTATCAAGATCTACGATATCTCCGGAAGTTTGGTGAGAGCATTGGTCAAAGATAACATGCAAGCAGGAAACTATGCTCTTGTCTGGGATGGACGAAATAATAACGGTACACAGGTGAGCAGCGGAGTTTACATTTACCGTCTCGTCGCCGGAAGTTTTGTCCAAACTCGCCGGATGGTGATGCTGAAATAAGTTCGTAGTTACGTCTTTAGGCGTCAAGGCTGGAAAATAGCATTTATTTTAAGGGCAGGAGGAAACTCCTGCCTTTTTGTTAATGCAGGTGAGAACGACGAGCTTCTTTGACCAGGACAAACACCAAGAGTCTTTAAACTG
>JBOHQZ010000569.1:0-4723 GCA_050732275.1 bacterium | reverse complement strand
GTTTGCGTCCGACTTATGGTCGTGTCAGCCGCGCCGGCGCCATGGCGTTGAGCTGGTCGATGGACAAGATCGGCCCGATTTGCCGGACGGTGGAAGATTGCGCGCTGGTCTTCAACGCGATTTATGGACCTGACGGCGTCGATCAAACCGTGGCCGATCTGCCGTTCAATTACAATCCCACTGTAAAACTGAGTCAACTGCGGATTGGCTATTTGCAAAGCGCTTTCGAGAGGGACACGACAAACAAAGTCAACAACGAAGCCGTGCTCGCGAAGCTGCGCGAGTTGGGCGCCAAGCTCACACCCGTCGAATTGCCGGATTATCCGATCAACGATCTCTCGTTTATTTTGAGCGCCGAAGCCGCGGCGGCGTTCGACGAGCTGACGCGTTCCGGCAAAGTTGATCTGCTCGTCCGGCAGATCAAAAATGCCTGGCCCAATTCCTTTCGTGCCTCGCGTTTCATCCCGGCGGTGGAATACATTCAAGCCAACCGCGTGCGCTATCTCGTCATCCAAGCGATGGCGAAAACAATGGAGAATATCGATGTGTACGTGACGCCGTCATTTGGCGGCAATAATCTTTTGCTCACCAACCTCACCGGCCATCCGTGCGTCGTTTTGCCGAACGGTTTCGACAAAAAAGGCAGCCCGACAAGCATCAGCTTTATGGGCAGGCTGTTCGATGAGGCGACGACTTTGGCGGTGGCCAAGGCGTATCAGGACGCGACGGATTTTCATCGCAAGCACCCGCCACTTGATTAAAAACGCTTTAGTCGTGGTTTCACTTTCAACCCACTTCAACGAGGGCAAGTAACAACCCAAAAAATAATCGCTCACGGAAGTGGAACTCTCACGGAAATAAATGCTTTTTTCTGTGAGAGTTCCTATTCCGTGAGCTTAAAAGTTTTTGCTTTTTCTGCAATGATTTCACTCTTAAAGAGACTATTTCCCGAAAACTTTCTTGAAAAACTGCTTCATATCAGCCCAAGATTTTTCGTCCGCCATTTTGTTGTAGGCCAGCGGCAAGCTGAACTTCTTGGCGTATTCGTCGGCATCGGGATTGGTGAAGCTGTGCGTGGCGCCTTCGTAGGAGTTGAATTGAAAATCAACCTTGGCGTCGATCATCTCTTTTTTAAGCGCGGCGACCTGCTCCGCGGTGATGAACTGATCGGCGGCGCCGTGGCAAACCAAGACCGCGGCTTTAACCTTTCCCGCTTGCGCCGGCGTCTGCGTGCCATAGCTGCCGTGGAAGCTCACCACGCCTTTTAAATCCAGGCCCCAGCGCGCCGCGTGCAAAACCACGCCACCACCGAAACAATAGCCAATAGCGGCGATACGGCCGCCATCAACGGTTTTGTGTTTTTTCAGCACCTCAAGCGCGGCGAGAAATCTGGCTTTGGCGGCGTCCATATTCTGCATGACGGCAGTGGCAAATTTTCCTGCTGAGTCGGGATGCGCCGCTTGCTTGCCATCACCGTACATATCGACCGCCAGCGCGGTATAACCAAGCTCCGCCAGCATGCGGGCGCGTTTGCGCGCGTATTCGTTATGTCCCCACCATTCGTGAACCACCAACACACCCGGACGTTTTCCTTTAACAGCGTCATCATAAGCCAAATAGCCTTTCATTGTCAAGCCATTGGCGGTGTATGTTACTTCCTCGTGCCGCACTTCAGCGTAAGCAGAGAGAATGGCGGTGAGCAGAATCAGCAACATAATGTAAGCAGATTTCATTGTTACTCCTTAAGATTTGTGAGTTGGGGAAAACAGCGAGCCTCTTTTGCCCTGTTATCATTGTCATACAATATAACAAGCGCTGGAATATATTGCAAATAAGAAATCCCGGCAGGCGAAGTCCGACTGGCGCAGTTGATTAACCCAATTTCGAAGTGTCGTCGCGCGCAAGTCGGACTACTTAAGGGCAATTATGGCAGGATTTTCAACTCCCTCAATAGTGCTTTGGCCAGTTCCATTCGCCGCGCTGAAACCTCTTGAAAAATTTCACCATCCATATTGAGAGCATAAAAATAGAGATTGTCTTTTGTCTCCACATACCCCACCAGCCATCCTAACATTTTGCCGTTTTCACGCGGGCCAGCGCCGGTTTTGCCGCGTAGCGTGTATTGATCGGCTTGCTCGAGCACGATAATTGATTTAACGATCTCGGTTGCGCGTTTTGAAAATCCCAGCTCATCGCGATAGAATTTTTTCAAAAACTCGATTTGCTCGTTGGCCGAGATTTTCAGCGTGCTGGCTAACCAAAATCTGTCCACGCCGCCGGAAATATCCTGATTGCCGTAATTGATCTTGCGGAGATAGTGGCGATAATTTTCTTCGCCGACTCGCCGCGCCACTTCTTGATAATACCACACCACGGAATATTGCATCGCCGAGCGCAGATCATGATCGCGCGCCCAATTCGGGCTCACCAAACTTTGCCGGGGAATTGCCACGCTGTCCCATTCGATCACGAAGTTTTCATCTGCAACGACGCCGGTTTCAAGAGCAATCAAGGAATTGGGGACTTTGAACGTCGAGCACGGTGAAAGCCGCTCGGCGCAACGCTTTTCGTTGTGGCGATAATATTTGTCATTCTTTGTGTCATAAAGCACAAAGGCGCCGTCGATTCCTGCAAAGTGTTTGGCGAGATCAGTCGTCGATTGACTATCACCTATGTTGAGACTGAACAAAATGACTGCTAAAAATAGTTTCATTTAGTTCCTCGAAACCATGATGAGAGATGAATGCTCGAAATCAATACTGCGTCGTGCCATCAAAGATATATTCATTGAAATCACCAACCGGCGTGTAGCCGATTTGCTGATAGATATGATTTGACGTCGGATTCGACAAATCCGTAAACAGGCAGCAGAACTTCCAGCCGGCATCCAGGAGCAATTGGCTCAAAGCGGCGACGCAGGCCGAAGCATAGCCGCGCCGTCTCAACTCAGGTGGGGTATAAACCAAATTCACGGCGATCCCATTGGTGGTGGGGCGGGATTTAGCAGCCATTGCAACCGGTTGTCCGTCTTCCCAAATGTAAAGATCGCGTTCACTAATTTTGCTCATTGCCGTCTCCCGTGCCTCAGCCATGTCGCCGCCGGTCAAGGCTTCATCTGTAAAAGCAAAAATCCACGACGCGACCAACTCAATGTCGTCTTCCGCAGCCAACCGCAACGCACCGCAGCGTGCTTGAGGGGGAATGACTTTCCTAAGCTCGTAAACGCGCTGGCGCATGCCTTGCCGATAGCTTGCGCCTGAGACCTTCGCCCAAGTGATGGCAAACGCTTCTGCAACTCGTGACGGCCCCAACACCCCTGGCAAACCCCAGCGATCGGCTAAAAGGTCTCGAGCGAGCAACTCCATAGCTTCGCCGTGCTCCGTTTTCTCGCAATAAACAACCAGTTTATGTGGTGGGGTCATGACGGCCGCAACGACAAGTTCATGCTCATCCGTAACGGTGGCGAGATATCGGGCGGCCTTGATCTTTTCCGGGAAATTCCTCAACCGCAAGCCGATGCCCAACATGAGGTTATTGGCCGCTTCATTCTTTTCTAAAACGGCTTGGGCTTTTAAAAGAAAATCCGCGGCGTTTTGGTAAGTTTCGAGAGTCATCTTGACCTCATCACTTGTCGAGGCAATTAATGCTAAAAGTCGGTGGCTTCATTGATGACCTCGATAATGGAGGGCTTTTGTGCAGATTCAACTCCTATTGGAGTATGTTTATGATAAGGGAAGGAAAGAATCTCTTCTTCATAGCGCTCAACATTCGCGTTTTGTATGCCGCGAACGGCGGCTTCGACACTGCCAAGGTATTGCGCTAGCTCATTAAGCAGCATGACGCCTGAATGTCTCCAGTTCTAACTTGATTGCCATAAAATGGCGATAATCATTCGCCCACTCTACAAAGTCGAGGCCGTCGTCCATTTGACCCTTGGTAAATTTGTCGAAGAAATCCTCAGTAGACATCTGATATCGAGTTTCGTAAACACTCAGTCGTTTAGCTACGGCTACGATTGCATCCACTGGCGAGGCGTATTCTATTCTTTGCTTTTGCATATATTGACTCCTCATTAAATCTTGCCGCCGATTAATTTCAAAAATAAGGCCTTTCTACAATAGATGCAAGTTAAAATATTTATCGCCGCTCAAAAGTGCTGGGCAATTTTTTATAAGATCATCTTTGCTGAAGGGCGCAAAGCCAGACGTGTTGCCCTGAGCAGCCTATTCGGTATGAACTTCGTCCATATCAACAGAGGCACATTGGCGAATGGAGAAATGGCGTATCGTTTTTTAAAGACGATCTCTAAATTGAATAACCAGCTCCGGTCCTTCACCATACACTTCATTTTGATAGCCGCCCCAACGATTCAGAATCTGAAACCCATGATCGACGATTAATTTATCGAATTGGCCGGGATAGTAACAGCGCATGACGATTTTCAGAATCGCTTCGTCTATGAGCGTTTCTCCTTCGAAGCGGCGATAGATCAGCTCGGGATAAAGAACGAGTTTCACCGGATCCATCCGGGGCCTTCTTTCGTGATGAACAACCTTTCCGCCTTCGACCGGCATTTCCCAGCAAAAAATTTCGTCAGTGCTGCTCCACGCTTGACGCATGCTCTCCGGCTCTCTCTGAGGATTAAAAACATTGAGAATGCAACGGCCATCGGGTGCAAGATGCTTGCGGATGCATTCAAACAAGCCTTCAACCTCGCGATCGG
>JBOHQZ010000568.1:0-4737 GCA_050732275.1 bacterium | reverse complement strand
AAAAGGGAATGTACTCGCATTGTGAACACGGCGGCTGGATACTCGGCCATACCATCGACGGAACTCAGGCAGAGTACGTTCGAATTCCGTTTGCGGATACCAGCCTCTATCACATTCCCGATCGCGCCGATGCAGAAGCCCTGGTGATGTTGAGTGATATTTTTCCCACCGGATTTGAATGCGGCGTTCTCAATGGGCAAGTCAAGCCAGGAGATACGGTGGCTATTGTTGGCGCCGGCCCGATTGGATTGGCCACACTGCTCACGGCGCAGTTTTACGCGCCGGCGGAAATCATCATGATCGATTTGGATGAAAATCGTCTCGCCGTTTCGAAAAAGTTCGGGGCGACAAAAGCGATCAACAGCGGCGACGGCAAAGCTATTGAAAAAGTGATGGCGATGACCAAAAACAAAGGCGTCGACGTGGCCATCGAAGCGGTTGGCATTCCGGCGACCTTTGATATTTGTCAGGTGATCGTCGCTGCCGGCGGCCACATTGCCAATGCCGGCGTTCATGGAAAGAGCGTTGAGCTGCATCTGGAAAAGCTCTGGGCGCATAACATCACGTTGACCACTCGCCTTGTCGATACCGTGACGACCCCATTGCTGTTGAAAACCGTCGTCGCGGGACGGCTGCAACCGGAACAGTTGATCACGCATCGTTTCAAATTGAGCGAGATTATGCGGGCTTACGACACCTTCGGCAATGCGGCGCAGGAGCGCGCATTGAAAGTCATTCTGACGAATGAATAATTTTCAAGCGCCTCAGCATGATGAAATCAACGGGTGCGTGTTATTGAGCTTGAGCTGATGCTAGGCGGCGCTCTTTACACCGAGCGCTGCCCAGCATCATGTCGTGCATGACAACCCCGGTGTGAACGGGAATACAAATTAGCACTTTGAGTGTTTGATAAGATAGTCAGCGTGACTGATACTTGAAGAATACGAGAAGATAAAAAGACATGAGTCGGACTTTCACTCAGCAACTTGCAAGAAATCACTTGAATTTTTGCCAAAAACTCGTTATTTTTAAACGTTGGGAGTATATTGCGCTAAGACAAAGAACCGACTAAATGAGAAAGCATGTAATTCGCGAGGCAAAACCACGGTTGCTTTCGCAAAAAGATGAATATCATAAACCTGAATATATTTAAGGAGAAAAAATGTCTCATCCTCTCGAATTGACCGATGCGAATTTCAAAGACGAAGTGTTGAGCTCGGATAAACCCGTGCTGGTGGATTTTTGGGCGGAATGGTGCGGCCCGTGCAAGATGATTGCGCCGGCCGTGGCGGAGCTGGCCACAGAGTACGACGGCCGCTTCAAAATCACCAAGCTCGATGTGGACACCCATTTTCAAACCGCCGGCTCGTATGGCATCCGCAGCATCCCGACTTTGCTGATCTTTAAAAACGGCAAAGTCGTCGATCAAATCGTCGGCGCCGTGCCGAAACAACGGCTCAAAGAAAAGCTCGACGCCAATCTGTAGCGCGGATTTATGGACGAACGCAGAAGTTCTCGCGCGATTTTCAACCACAATCAAATTTTTTGAAAATTCAAAATTTGCAATTTTAAATTTATCTTGGCCGAAACCAAACGAAATTTCCATTCAGGTTTCGGCCAAATTTTTTGCAATCGCTACGCCGAAGCATGCCAAAACCAAATACCTATGACGTGCTGATTGCCGGCGCCGGCCCGGCCGGATTGAGCGCTGCGATTGCCGCCGCGAAGGCCGGTTTGCGCGTCGCCGTTTTCGAGCGCAGCAAAGAAATCGGCTATCCGGTACACACCAGCGGCGGCAGTTGGATTGCCGAGCTGCAACGGCTCGACGTGCCGCAGCGATTTATGCATCCGATTCGCACCGGAAAATTTTTGGCGCCGGCGGCGAGCGCCAGCTTTTCTTATGAGACACCAGTCAGTTGCATTTTGGATGTTCGCGGTTTGTATCAATATCTCGCCGGCGAAGCCGCCGCTGCCGGAGCGGATATTTTTCCCAGCGCCGGTGTTGAATATGCCATTTTGCAAAACGATCGACCGTGCGGCTTGAAGGTGCGAAATCACGGCGAGTTTTTTGCGCCTTTGCTCATCGATGCAACCGGCGTGGCCGGCGTGTTGGCGCAACAGATGAATTTGCGCGGGCCGATTACGCGATACGGTTTGGGCGCAGAATATGATTGCTATTGGCCGGAATGGCCGGCAGACACCATTGCGTTGCTTTTTGGCAGCTTGGCGCCAAAGGGCTACGGCTGGGTGTTTCCGCATGGCGAAGCGAGAGTGCGTATTGGCATAGGTGTGTTGTGTCCGGAAGCCTCGACCGATCCACAAAAACTATTGCACACTTTATTAGCGCGCGCCGAAATCGCGGGCTGTCCTTTCGTTCGGCGCGCGGCGCTCGAATTTCATCTCGGAACGATTCCGGCAGTGCCGCCGTTGCAAAAAACTTCCTCTGCCGGTTTGATGGTGGCTGGCGATGCCGGCGGACTGATTTCGACGCTGCTTGGCGAGGGCATTCGCTTCGCTTTAGATATTGGCCGCATGGCGGGAGAAACAGCAGCCGCAGCGCATCAGGCCGGACGGTTCGATGCGGAGTTTCTGGCGCGCTATGACGCACACTGGCGCCAGCGCTATGGCCGGCTGTTCGATTGGGGCTGGGAAATCAATCGGCGTCTGGCGCAATATGATGATAACGCATGGAATGAAAAAATCGCTTTGCTCTCGCAGCTTCCGGCTGAGGTCATTCCGGCGCTGCTGCAAGGCGATTGGTCCGCACAGTTATTGCTTGCCTTGCTCTGGCGCCATCGCCGGCGTTTCAGCCAAACGATGTGGCGGCATTTTTACAAAAATATGTGGAAAAAGTCTTGATTTTGTTCAATGTTTTACATAACTTTTAAAGCTTTGCTGCAAGAACGAACAAGCATCTTAGGAACGGCATCATGTTGGTTTTAGTCATGGCAGGGGGCGCAGGAACCCGGTTTTGGCCCAAAAGTCGGGAACGCCATCCGAAACAGCTATTGCCCATCGTCGGCGAGGGCACGATGTTGCAAAACACCGTGCGCCGATTGCAAACGCTGGCGCCGGCTGAAAACATTTTTGTCATCAGCAATTCGGTGCAATATCCCGGCATCGTCGAGCAGTTGCCGATGCTGCCGGCAGAAAATATCATTGTCGAGCCGCGGCCTAAAAATACGGCGGCCTGCATCGGCCTGGGCGCGGTGATGCTCCAAAAGCGCGAGCCGGAAGGTGTGATGATCGTGCTGCCGGCAGATCATTTGATCGGCGACGACGAGGTTTTCCGCGAAACCTTGTTGAACGCCGGCAAGATCGCCGCAGAAAAAGATGTTCTCATCACCATCGGTATTCAACCGAGTTTTCCCGCAACCGGATACGGTTACATTCAGTTTAGCGATGAGCAGATTTCGGCCGGACAAGCCACGGCTTATCGCGTCAAAACTTTTGCGGAAAAGCCCAATCTCGAAACCGCCAAGCGCTTTCTCGACAGCGGCGACTTTTTGTGGAACAGCGGCATTTTCGTTTGGCGCATTCCGGTCATCATGGGGCAGATCGAGGAGCACATGCCCCATCTTTATGACGGCTTGCGCGAAATTACCCCGCATCTCGGCAAGCCGGAGCAGGGCCAGATCATCGACCGCGTCTACCAGCAGATCAAGAGCCTTTCGATCGATTACGGGGTGATGGAAAAAGCGCGAAACGTGGTGGTGTTGCGCGGACAGTTTCGCTGGAACGATTTGGGCAGTTGGGACGAAGTTTACAAGCTGCTACCGAAAGATCAGGACTATAATGCCATTGGCGACCGCCCGCACGTGCTGCTGGAAAGCAGCGGCTGCATGATCGATGTGCCGGGAAAAACCGTGGCCGCGGTCGGCCTGCGTGATTTGATCGTCGTCGAAACGGAAGATGCGCTGCTGCTTTGCCCGCGCAGCCGCGCGCAAGACGTGAAAGATTTGGTCGAGCTGATCAAGCGGCGCAAGCAGCAGCACCTGCTATAAAACGAAATGCGTAACACGTAAAAAGTAACCCCCGATTTGCTTAAAGTATGAAGGAAGAAGAAATTCTATCCGGATTAGAGAAGTTAGTCGAAAGCTTGAGCATTCAGTTGCGTTATGAAAAGGGGGATTTTGCCGGCGGTTATTGCGTGCTCAAAGACAAGCGCATGATGATCGTCAACAGCGCGTTATCACCGGCGCAACGCATCAAAGTATTGGCGGGCGAATTGGCTGGAATGAATCTCGAAGAGGTGTTCGTGCTGCCGGCCTTGCGCGAAGCCATTTTGGAGGGAGCCTCAAGTCGGAGCAAGGCTCCCGCGAGTGTTGCCGACGGGCAACCCGAAAATACCCGCTCTGAAAACTGAACCATCGTAGGAGGCGACATGGAAAAAGTTGAATTGGTTCCCTATTTCAATGAGTCGCTGTTCATCCCCACGCTGCGCGCCAAGACCAAGGAAGGCGTTCTGGAAGAGCTGGTCGATTGCTTCGTAGAAGCCAAATTTTTGCGCAACCCGACCATCGCGCTGGAAATGGTCCACCGGCGCGAGCAATTGGGCAGCACCGGTATCGGCCACGGCATCGCCATCCCTCACGGCCGGACGACGGCGGCGGCGGACGTGATGATTGCCTTCGGCCATTCCAAAAACGGCATCGACTGGCAAGCCATAGACGACCTTCCGGTGCACCTCGTCTTTATGGTGCTGGCACCGCCGCAAGAGCTTAACAACCGCTACCT
>JBOHQZ010000567.1:0-4741 GCA_050732275.1 bacterium | reverse complement strand
CCCCTCGAGAACAAGTGAACCAATATCTTGAACGCCGTGCTTAAAAAGATTACATCCAAATAATACACAAGTTTTTGTAAAAAGTCAAGCGATAGAAAGCCATAATCTTTTTTGTTGCGGTTCCCATTTCGTTGCAAAAACCGGCAGGCAAATAAAAAGGGCAACTCAAATTCGGTTGCCCTTTTTCATGTGGAGCTGACCGGGATCGAACCGGCGACCTCTTGAATGCCATTCAAGCGCTCTCCCAAACTGAGCTACAGCCCCGAAGAGAGAAGAAAAATCCAAAAAGCAAACTGCAAGTATAATAATAAACATTCGCGGCATAAAAAGCAAGTGGAAATTTTTCCGCTTGCATCTACTCTCCAAAATTGCTTAGATTGAAACAGCGGATTTGTGCTCATTCTTCAGCAATCCGCGTATTGCACTTCCACCAACCGGAGAGCTTGCCGTGCGCTACCAGAACGAATTTAAACGCATGGACATTTTTCGCTGCCGCCACGACAGCCACGAGCATTTTGAATACAAAGTTTCGGCGCTGCACATTCTCGACCGCAAGCAGTGCTTCCCGAACGGCTGTGTTTATTATCGCTGGCGCTGCAAGCTATTTGAAAAGGGCAAGCCGTGCATTCGCGGCTACAACTATGTCGGCCGGCTTTGCCCGGGTTGCCCCCATTTTATCGATGAAAAAGTGAGCAACGCGCCGGAATTGCGCCTAGCGCCGGAAGCATACGAGGAATGGATCGAGCGGTATCACGATTTCGCGGCGTGGGTGGAGAAAAAGAAAAACCGCGAGGCGCAAATTCTCGGCGTCGTCTCAGGCGTTAAGCCGCGTTTTCAACGCTTCATTTATCCGAAGCAGGACAATTTACGTTTGCGCGGCTTTCAGATTTCTTTCTCTGAAGCGTTCGTGGAAATGGATCATCTCGATGACGATTGCTACGCCGTAGTGAGCGGGGCGTTTCAGGATCGCTGGCAGCTTGCGCCCGGCGCGCGCATGGAATTTCGCGGCACTTTTACAATAAATCGTGGCCGCGTGGTTTTTGAAAAAATTCATCACGTTGAAATGGTGGAGCGCAGCGAAGAGCCGGCGGAATGGAATGCAAGCAAAGCCCTCGTCGCCCGCACCGTGGCCACGGGTTTCGATTGGCAGCCGGCCAAATGTTTGAAGTGCAAACATAGTGTTCTCGCCGATGTTGAAGACCGCCGGCAATATAAAGTTGTCGAGCGCCGCCAGCTTTTTTGCCTGCAAGGCGTGCCGCACCCGGACGTGTGCCCGCTCGTGCCCGGCAGGTCGATCGGAGAGGATGAGTGTCAAAAATGAGGCATTGGATCAATGGATTAGTGGATTGTTGAATCGATGGAGAAATGGGTTTCCAATATTCCAACAATCCAGTAATCCAACAATCCATCACTCCAATAATCCATCGATCTGAAACCCGTGCTGTAAAATTTCCCGCCAACCGATTTCTGCGAATTGGGGACAATGCCGGTAAGCAAAATTTAGTAGTTTACCTAAAAGCATAATTTTTTACCTACGCGGGCGTTTTGCCAACGTTCCGGCAACCTGGAGGTCATGATGATCGCGTTTCGTACGACCGCCAAGCAGTTGCGCGACCTCATTAAAGTTCGCATGTACCGGCCTTCGCATTTGCGTGTGGGTCTGCGAGATTTTTTTGATTTGCGTCTACCCACGACGGCCGTTGACGACAATTCGATTCATTTGCGCGCGGCGATGGATTGGCTTTGCCGGGCACAAGATGCCACGCCCGATGGCGGCGTGGCGGCGCGTTATCGCCTCTCACTTGGTTGGTCCGCCTCTTATCCGGAAACCACTGGCTACATCATTCCCACCTTTTTTGATTACGCCGATCTCACTCGCGACGAAATATTTCGCCGCCGCGCCTTGCGCATGGCCGATTGGCTTTTGAGCCTGCAATTTAAAAGCGGCGCTTTTCCGGCGCACGATGCCAGCGCCGAACGGGAGCCGCGTGTTTTCAATACCGGCCAGGCGATGCGCGGCCTTTGGCGCGCGTTTCGTGAAACCGGCAACGAAATTTATTTGGAGGCTTGCCGGCGCGCCGGAGATTGGCTTGTGTCCGTTCAAGACGCGGATGGCGCGTGGAGAAAATGGGAGTATCACCAGCGGCCACATGCTTATCATACCGAAGTGGCCTGGCCGCTGTTGCGGCTTTTTGCCGTTACGAGTTGCATTCGCTACCGCGATGCCGCGGTGAAAAATCTTGACTGGGTAATCTCCTGTCAGCAGCCGAATGGCTGGTTTGCGCAATGCGGCTTCAAAGATGATGCTGCGCCTTATCTACACACGATTGCCTACACCATCAACGGCTTGCTCGAGTCTGGCGCGTTGTTGCAGCCGGAATCGCCGCACCAGAATGTTTATGTGCAAGCCGCGCTGCTGGCCTCCGAAGCCTTGTTGCATCGTTACGAGGTTCGCCGTTTCATGGCCGGGCAATTCGACCACCAGTGGAAGGGCACGGTGAATTACAGTTGCCTGACCGGTAACGTGCAAACGGCGATCAATTGGCTGCGCCTTTACGAACTCACGCAAGACGCGCGGCTTCTCAACAGCGCGCTGAAACTGAACGATTTTGTAAGATCAACCCAGGATTTGCAAAGCCGCCACCCTGGCATTCTGGGCGGGATCAAAGGCTCGCATCCGATTTGGGGACGGTACATTCATTATAGTTATCCCAACTGGGCCGCCAAGT
Organism: bacterium; assembly: GCA_050732275.1. Classification (GTDB taxonomy): domain Bacteria; phylum Zhuqueibacterota; class Zhuqueibacteria; order Zhuqueibacterales; family Zhuqueibacteraceae; genus Zhuqueibacter. The sequence goes on along the minus strand of JBOHQZ010000567.1, from coordinate 2,012 downwards.
ATTTTGCGGATGCGATGATAATTGAAGACAGAATCATGCAAACACTCTATCGCCGGGAGGGACTGGCATGAATATCGTGCTGCTCTGCAAAAGCTGGAATCATCGCAAAGCGCTGCAAATTTTGACAGCCTTGCACGACGAGCAGTTGACTGTGCGCGGCATCCTGGCCGTTACTGAAGCGCCAAAGAAAACGACCTTTGTCGATCTCGTTCGTAAAGCCCATGTCATGGGCAATGGCAATCTTCTGCGCGCCGCGCTTCAGCGGCTTCATCCAGATGGGATGACAAAGTCTTTACGGGAAATATATGCGCATAATACTTCTGCCTCAGCCAACGGTTTTGATCCGGCGTTTCGCAGCTCGCCTGTAAATGGCAGGAAATTTTCACAAAAGCACGGTGATCGCGCCATGACGATTGCCGAATACGCCAAGCAGCATGATATTGAAATGGTCGTTGTCGATGATTTGAACGGCGCTGAGAGCGTTGCCGCGTTGCAATGCATGCATACTGATATTCTGCTGTTCGGCGGCGTTCCGATCATCCGCGCTAATGTGCTGTCGGTGCCCAAGCTCTGCGCCTTGAATGTGCACATGGGCTTGCTGCCCAAATTTCGTGGTGTGAATGTGGCGGAATGGTCGATTTTTTGCAATGCTCCGGTCGGTGTCACCGTTCATCAGGTTGATTCCGGCGTCGATACCGGCGCCATTCTTTATCGTGAAGAGATCGACGTCTCCGGCTGCACAAACATTGAGACGATGCGGGCGAAAGTCAGTGCCACACAACATCGTGTGCTGGCGAAGTGCACCCGTCTGCTTGTTGAGAAGCAGCTCGTCCCGCAACCACAGAAAAAAGAAGACGGTAAACAGCATTACGCCATGCACGAAAAACTCCGGAAAATTGTTGATAAAAAATTGTCATTAGGATACCAGTGGCTGAACTCTTGCTATGTTTTTGGTTTGATCGATAAGATGGAGCAAATCCAGAAAGGGCTGGGTGATTGCGCATTGGGGTTGTAATGTTTCGCCGCCAGCGTCATTCATTTTTCCGTGAGTTTGATTCGTTGCAGATATGCGTGTAAAGATTTTGTGCGGACTGATTTTTTTAATCTCTCACCAGCCTGCGATTCGACCCGCCTTTGCGGATGTTCCATCGCGCCCCTGGAGTTTGCAAGTTTATGGTTTCGCCACACGGTATCATTCTGCCCTTGACTATTTGCCCGGCGCCGGCGTTGGTTTGACAGTGGGGCGCCAGATCGCGCGAAATCAGCTTGCCGTTGCCACCGGCGTGGAATACACCCGCGCCACGCAAATCTTGATGCTAATCGGCGGTTCGAAAGAAATTCACACCGATCTATATCAAAGTTTTGTGGCAGCGCGCGGGGCGTGGCAACCGCGAAGGAGGTCGCGATTGACTTTCCTGCTCGAGCTGCAAACCGGCTTGCTCTTGCTGCGCTCCCAACCGTGGACATTCGACGCCGGCATATTCGGCAAACGTACATTTAGCTCAAAGAGCGAAGCCAAGCTCGCTCTCAGTTGGAGCGGCGGCGCGGCTTTCCGCGTTATCGATCGCCTGGCGGTATTGTTGTTTGTTAAACAGAAATTTTCGCGTTTTGCGCAGCGGCAAATCGGCGTGACGGAAACGACAAAGGTTTGGCGGCCGCTTTGGCATTTTGCCGCCGGTTTGTCTTGGCAATTCTGATAATTCATGAAAAGGACGGTCATGAATTTTTTTTGTCTTTGCAAAGAAATCTTATTTTCATCGCCTCTCTCGCGCTTCGGCTGGTGCTTGGTGGTCTGGTTGATCGCCCCGAACACGGCCGCCGTGGCGCAAACCGCCATTTTGAAAGACGCCGCTACTCCCATTGCGGCGCAGCCTTCTCCGAAGAGCAAAGTGGTCGCCGTGCTCGCCGCCGGCGACACCGTGCGCATTCTCAGAATGAGCGGCGCCTGGGTGCAAATTTCCTTTCGCGATAACAAAACCGGCTGGATGTTTGTCGGCAGCAATGGCGTCTCG
>JBOHQZ010000566.1:0-4743 GCA_050732275.1 bacterium | reverse complement strand
CGCACGACCACGCCGGAGCATTATCCGATTTCGCAGGAATTTTTCCTGACGATGCACAAAAAAGGCCTGCTCGTCGAAAAAGCGGTGAAGCAGCTTTATTGCCCGAATGACAAGCGCTTTCTCGCGGATCGTTACGTCGAAGGCACCTGCCCGTATTGCGGAACGCCAGGCGCGCGCGGCGATCAATGCGAAGCTTGCGGCAAATGGATTGATCCGCTCGAGCTGATTGACCCCAAGTGCATGGTGTGCGGCACGCGACCGGAAATTCGCGAGACACGCCACTTCTTCATTCCGCTCGGCCGTTTTCAAGAGCAAGTCAAAGCGTGGCTCGATACGAAGAAAAATTGGCGCGACAACGTGCTCAATTTTTGTTATGGCTGGATCAAAGAAGGTCTCACCGACCGCGCCATCACGCGTGACATCACGTGGGGCGTGCCGGTGCCGCTGCCCGGATACGAAGGCAAGGTGCTCTACGTTTGGTTCGATGCGCCGATTGGTTATATCTCGGCTACGCAAGTTTGGGCGAAACGTCTCGGCCAGCCCGACAAGTGGAAAGAGTATTGGCACAATCCGAAAACCAAGCTGGTGCATTTCATCGGCAAAGACAACATCGTTTTTCACGCCATTGTCTGGCCGGCCATGCTGATGGCGCAAGACAACTACATTTTGCCGGCGGACATTCCGGCCAATGAGTTTCTCAATCTCGAAGGCCGCAAGCTTTCCACCAGCCGCAATTTCGCGGTGTGGCTGCACGAATATTTAGAGAAATTTCCGCCTGATCCCTTGCGCTATGCACTCGCCGCGAATCTGCCAGAAGGCAAAGATGCGGATTTTTCCTGGAAGGAATTTCAGACGCGCAACAATAGCGAGCTGGCGGACATTCTCGGCAACTTCGTCAACCGCACGCTGACGTTTGTCAAAAAAAATCACGCCAATCGCGTTCCTGCTGCCGGCATGTTGAATGAGCGCGACCAACGCATGTTGGAGATAATCAAGTCGTGGCCGCAAAAACTCAGCGACGAGTACGAGCGCTACGAGTTCCGCCGCGCCACGCAGGACTTGATGGATTTGGCGCGCCATGCCAACAAGTATTTCAACGACGAAGAGCCGTGGCGCACGCTCAAAACAGAACGGCAGCGCTGCGATACGGCGATGCACATTTGCTTGCACCTTTGCAAGGCGTTGGCCGTTCTGATGTCGCCGACTTTGCCGTTTTCCGCGGCGCGTATATGGAAAATGCTCAACCTGCCTGGCGAGGTCGAAGAACAAAATTGGCTCGTGGCACCCGCGGCACCGTTGCCGGCCGATCATCCATTGAACGAACCGGAAATCCTTTTCACTAAAATCGAAGACGAAGCCATTGCGCCGGAAACCGCTCGCCTTCAGGAGGCATTGCAAAGAATGGAACAGACCACTCAACCTGCTGTTGAATCATCTCCCAAAGCGCCGGAACAAACAGCGCCCGCGCCGAAGCCGCTAATCCCGATTGAAACTTTTCAGCAGCTCGATTTGCGCGTGGCCGAAATTCTCGCCGTCGAAAAAGTTCCCAAAGCCGACAAGCTGCTTAAACTGAGCATTCGTGTTGGTACAGAAGAGCGCCAGCTCGTTGCCGGCATCGCGCAACATTATCAACCCGAAGAACTCCTCGGCAAGAAAGTGGTGATCGTCGCCAATCTGCAACCGGCTAAAATTCGCGGCATCGAATCGCAAGGCATGATCCTCGCTGCTTCCACCGAAGACGGCAAACTCACGATCGTTTCGCCGGAACGGGAGATCGCCAGCGGCGCGAAGGTGAAGTAACTATTGAGAAAGGTAAAAACATTATGAGCTTAGAACAAATTGCGGACAAAGCTCTGCAGCTCTCGGAAGGCGATCGCGCGAAGCTTGCACAGAAGCTATTGCTGAGTCTCGACGTACTTTCTGAATCCGAAATAGCAGATGATTGGTTAATAGAGGCACAGCGTCGCGCGAGGGAACTTGACGCGGGCACTGTCCAGCCTATTTCTGCTGAAGAGGTCAGACGTAAAGCTCAGGCTCTATTGCGATGAGTTACTTATTCCATCCAGCAGCCGAGACTGAACATCTTGAATCGGTCGCGTTCTACGAGTCAAAGCAACCAGGACTTGGTGCGGCTTATTTGACTGAGTTCGAAAACGTGATGAAGCGTGTGTGCGAGGGCCCACAGCGATACCCTGTAGAGATGAAACCGGATATACGACGAATTCGTATGAATCGCTTCCCATTCACGGTATTGTACCGAGAAAAGGATGGCATCGTGCAAATTCTTGCTATAGCGCATCAACGCCGGCGACCCCAATACTGGCTGGGAAGACTCTAATGGTGTTAGGATGGTTGAGAAGCAAGGTTTCCTTCTTCAAGCGTAGAATTGCCAAAATTAATCAATGCTGCCTAAACGTTTGTACGCGATCAACAAACTTTCTTCAATGCAACCTATTTTCATCGACACTCACGCCCATCTCCAGCTTTCGCATTTTGACGCTGATCGCGAAGAAATCATCCAACGCGCGCGCGAAGCGGGAGTCGAAAAAATCATCGTCGCGTCGACGGACGTAACCTCGAGCCGCCAGAGCTTGCAGTTGGCAGAAAAATATCCTGGTTTGTTCGCCGCGGTCGGCATTCACCCGACGGATTGCGGCAAGGCGGTGGATGAAGATTTTGCTGTCATCGCCGAGCTGGTGCGCCATCCCAAAGTCGTCGCCATCGGTGAGATTGGGATGGATTTTTATTGGAAGCCGTTTTCACCAGAGGCTCAGCAGCGCGCTTTCATTCGTCAATTGCATTTAGCCAAAGAGCTTGACAAGCCGGTGATCATTCATAACCGCGAAGCCGGCGCCGCGATTCTGCAAACGCTGCACGATGCCGGTATTAATCATCTTTGTGGTGTGTTTCATTGTTTTTCGGAAAACGCTGAGTATGCGCAGCGCGTGCTCGCGCTCGGATGTCATATCTCTTTCACCGGTAATTTGACGTATAAAAAATCAACCTTGCCGGAAGTGGCCGCGCAGGCGCCGCTGGAGCGTCTCTTGCTCGAAACCGATGCGCCGTTCATGACGCCGATGCCGCACCGAGGCAAGCGCAACGAGCCGGCTTACACCGTTCACATTGCCGAAAAGCTGGCGGAGATCAAAAAGATTTCGCTCGCAGACGTGGCGCAGCAAACCACCGCGAACGCTATTGGGTTGTTTGATCTGGGTACGGAGGGCGTGGAGAAAAGCGTAAAAAGTAAAGCGTAAAGAAATTGCGCTTTGCTCTATGCACTTACCACCTGACTTTTCACCCAAAAAATCTCTCGGGCAAAATTTTCTCATCGACGACAATATTGCCCGCAAGATCGTGCAGCTTTTGGCCCCGCAGCCCGACGATACGATCGTCGAAATCGGCCCCGGCTTCGGCGTTTTGGCCAGATACATCATTCCGAATGGCTGCCGCTATATCGGCATCGAAATCGACGAACGGCTGGTGCCGCTGCTGCAAAAAGAATTTGCCGCATTTCCACAGGCCGAAATCAGGCACGCCGATTTTCGCAAAACGAATCTTGCCGAATTAGCGGCTGGGAGCAAGCTGCGCCTGGTCGGCAATATTCCTTATCACATTACCAGCAGCATCATCTTCGCAGCGTTCGCGCACCACGCCGTGTTGCGCGATATGATGCTGACGGTGCAGAAGGAAGTCGCCGGCCGCATCGTTGCCACACCAAAAACCGGCGGCAAAGACTACGGCATTCTTTCGGTAGTCAGCCAAACTTTTGCCCGCACGGAAATCCTTTTCAGCATGTCGAAGCACGTCTTCCGTCCCAAGCCGGAGATCGAGTCCGCGGTCGTACGCTGGGCGTTCCAGCCATCGCCAGAAAATTTGCTGAACACAGATTTTTATTTGCGCATGGTAAAGGCGGTTTTTGGCCAGCGCCGCAAAACTCTGCGCCGCAGCTTGGCGGCATTTTTGCAAAAAGAAATTTCTACGGCGCTGACGATTGATTTGCAACGCCGCCCTGAAAGCCTTTCAATTGCCGAGCTCATTCAACTTGCCAATGCACTGACTTCTGAAAGACCCTGACCATGGAAGATCTCGATCGCCAGGAAATTCTCGAGGACGTGAGTTTTCTCATTCAGGAGAAGCAAGCGCCCCAATTGCGCGCGATCATGCTGGACGCGCATCCGGCGGACATTGCCGATTTGCTCGTACACATGGGCGGTGAGCATCGCCACTACCTTTTTGAAGCGCTCGATCTGCGCACGGCAGCCGACGCCATTCTCGAAGTGGACGAATCGACGCGCCAGGCGTTGACCGCAATGTGGGACGAACGCCGGCTTGCCGGTTTGGTACGCGAGATGAACTCCGACGACGCCGCGGATTTTGTGGGGGACTTACCGTCGGAATTGGCCGCAAAAATTCTCAAACAAATCGAGCCGGAAGAATCAGCCGACGTGCGGAAATTGCTGGCGCACGAGGAAGACACCGCCGGCGGCATCATGGCGCTGGAGTTGGTGGCGATGCCGCAGGACAGTACCGTCGAGGATGCGATCAATGAAATTCGTAAAAAAGCGGACGAAATCGACACCATCAATCACGTCTACGTAGTGAACGCCGATCGGCGACTAGTAGATCGCTTCCAAATTAACATTGCAATAGAGTTTTGAAAGTTGTATATTAGGTTCCGACTCAACCAGAGGAGGAACCGATGCCATTTGCCAGTCAACGCGCTAAGCTCAACTTGTCAGTTGA
>JBOHQZ010000565.1:0-4745 GCA_050732275.1 bacterium | reverse complement strand
TACGCCTGCCGGAAGGCGAAGTGGCGAATGTTGAAATGCGCAAAAGCGGTTATCAATCGGCGCAACTGCAAATCGGCAAAGCGAGCGAAGCCGGCCAGCCGGAAACTCGTCTTTATGCAGTGGCTTTTAAAGCCGAAAAAGAGCTCGCTTTGATTCGCGAAGTTGAGCAATCGCGCCGGCGCCTCCACGTGAGCCGAAATCGGCGGATTGCTTTGGTGGCAGCCGGTGTGAGCTTGGCCTCCGGTGTTGCCGCCATCCTCTTGAAAGACAAAGCCGATCATTTTTACGAGCAATATCTCACCACTGCCTTGCCCGCGTCAAGAGAAAGAGCCTACCAACGCGCCGGCGATTACGACCGTTACTCCGGCATCGCCACCGGAGTTTTTGAAGCGAGTTTTGCGGTGTCGTTCTACTTTTTTCTCAAATCGACCAGTGAGTAACATGAAGTCGGACTTGCGCACGACGATTCTTGAAATTTGCAAACTGTTCGTTCGCAAGTCCGGCTTCGCCAAAGGAAGCCCAGATCGGCGGTCTGGGTTACAGTGGCTCACTCCAACCCCTCCGGCTCCTTCCCATCTTTTGCCAAAATCAAGCATTGACTTTTCAACAGGATTTGCCTATCTTTTGTGACGAATCGTTTAGAGGAAGTAGTTCATGAATGCGCTTTCTTTATTAGGCTCCACGCTTGGTCTTGGCTTCGCAGCCGGCCTGAATATCTATGCCACCGTTCTCGTCGTCGGATTAGGTGTGCGTTTCGGTTTTATTCATCTGGCGCCGGAATTGTCGCAATTGGAAGTATTGGCCAACCCCTGTATCTTGGCCGTCGCCGGTTTTATTTATCTCATCGAGTTCTTCGCGGATAAGATTCCCTGGGTGGATAGCTTTTGGGACTCTTTTCACACGTTCATCCGACCGGTTGGTGCGGCGATCATCGGTGTCACCGCCATTGGCGACTTTGACCCGGTCACTAAAATGGCCGTCATGTTGTTGAGTGGAGGCGTCGCCTTTTCCAGCCACACCACCAAAGCCGGGATGCGCCTGGCCGTCAATCACAGCCCGGAACCGTTTACCAATATCGGGCTCAGCCTTTTTGAAGACATCCTGGCAGTCGCGGCAACCTGGCTGTCCTTGACGCATCCGACGACGATGTTCGTTCTCGTGGTGCTGTTTCTTGTCATTTTCTTGTGGCTCTCGCCAAAAATTTTTCGTTTGCTGCGCTTGGAGTTCACCGCGGTTCGAGCTTGGCTCGACAAGCATTTTTCATCCGATTTGAGTCATCCAACGGCAGGCGGCACAAGAGCCAACGCGCTTCTTGCAACGGCGCCGGAGAAATACCTCGATTACTGGCAAAAGAAATTGCCCGGTGAGAAATCGTTATTCTGCGTCAAGAGTGTGGCGGGCAAGGGCGTGAAAGGCTTGCGGCATTCGATCGGCTACCTGCACTTGCTCGACCACCGGCGTCTGGTTTTCATCACAAAAAGAACGTTTCGCTTTCGCCACCAACAGATTGATTTAAGCAACTTGGAAGATCTTCAATTCAAAAAAAGTTTTCTTTTTGACCGGATCTCTTGGAAAATGGAGCGCAAACAACAGACTTTTCATTTCTTTAAACATCAGTTGAATCATGGACAGGAAGTCTTTCAGATTTTGCAGAAGGCAAAAAATGAGCAACCCGCTGCTGATTTTCATTTGGCTAATGCTGCTTTGTAATTTCGCCGGCGCGCAAGAGCGCGGCTTCGGCTTGGGCATCATCCTCGGCGAGCCTACCGGCGTCAGCTTGAAAGGGTGGCAAGGAAGATCATCGGCCATCGACGGAGCTTTGGCCTGGTCGTTTGCCGGCGATGATTTCTTCCAAATTCACGGGGACTACCTTGTGCACAATTTTGTATTGCTGAAAGTCGAAAAGGGCAAGCTGCCGTTTTATTATGGCATCGGCGGTCGGATCAAGTTTTTCGGCGACGACAATAATCGCGGCAGAGGGCGAGACAACGATAACAACAAGACGAGAATCGGCGTCCGCGTACCCCTCGGCCTGGCGTACTTGTTCCAGCGAACGACGCTCGATATTTTTCTGGAAGTCGTTCCCATCCTCGACTTGGTTCCGGAAACGGCTTTTGATTTGAATGCAGCCGTCGGTATTCGCTACTTTTTTAAATGACTGATATAGGGCCAAAATAATTGGCCACATTCACAGGATTCGAAAACGCGGAGATTTCGATTTTCCCTCGGGCGCCAATGCCTTCGATCTATGATTTAAAACCAAAATTTCAGAATCTGCTCCGGCCTTTAATCAAACGGCTTGCCGCATTAGGGTTGAGGCCGAACGCTATTACGTTGCTCGCCCTGCTCGGATCGATCGCTGTCGGCCTGGCGGTTTTGCAAGCCGCTAAACACCCGGCGGTTCTACTGCTCCTGCCGCTCTGGCTCTTCGCGCGCATGGCGCTCAATGCCATCGACGGCATGATGGCGCGCGAGCTGCAAATGTCCACCTCGCTGGGCGCCGTGCTGAACGAGCTTGGCGACGTGCTTTCCGATATCGGCCTTTATTTGCCGCTGGCCTTTTTGCACGAGCCTGCAAAGTGGCCGATAGTGGCCTTCGTTCTCGGCGCTGCGCTCACGGAATTTTGCGGCGTGTTGGGCCGCGCGCTCGGAGGAAGCCGCCATTATGAAGGGCCGATGGGCAAGAGCGACCGCGCCTTCGTCGTCGGCGCTGTTGCCTTGATAACCGTGGCTGTGCCGCGTGCCATAACGTTTTGGCCGTGGATTTTTAGCGCAATCGCTTTTTTGACAGCAGCGACTTGTTGGAATCGTACCTCAAAAGTGCTTCGTGAGCTAAAATGAAAAAAATGCCATCCTTTGAAGAGCTGCAGAAACCCCTGCCGTTTTATTCTCCCAAAAATTTCGTTTATGCGCTCGTGCGCTCGCTGCTGAAAACCGTCGGCAATCTTGCGAACGGCATCAACATCGGCAACGAGTTCGGATATGACTCCGGCGTCATGTTGGATTACGTTTACAAAAACCAGGCCTCCGGCAAATTGCTCGTGGGCAAGCTGATGGATCGCTCGTACCTTAATGCCGTGGGCTGGCGCGGCATTCGTCTGCGCAAAGTTTTGATCAAAGCATATCTCGAACGGGTCGTACAAGTACAGCTAGAGAAAAAAAACCAGATCCGCTATCTCGATATGGCCTGCGGCGGCGGAGAATATGATATCGAAGTTTTGGAAAAATTCGATCAGCGCAAAATTCAAGCGGAGCTGCGCGATTACAAGCCGGAGAATATCGAGAAAGCGCGGCAAAACGCGCAGGCGCGCGGCCTGGGCAATATCCGTTTCCAGCAGGCCGACGCCTTCGATTCCAAAAATTATCGGGAGAAATGGGATATTATCGTCTCGTCCGGCTTTTGGGAAATCATCGACAACGACGATTTGGTGAAAGGCTGTCTGCTCAATGCGGCCAAATGTCTCGACCCCGGCTCCGCGCTCGTGTTTACGATTCAGCCTTATCACCCGCAACTGGAGTTCATTGCGCGGGCGCTGGTCTCCAACACCGGCAAGCCGTGGATCATGCGATTGCGCAGCCTCGACTTGTTCAAAGCGTGGATGCAGGAAGCGCAATTGCAGTATGTGTCACACCAGATGGAAAAACACGGCATCTTCGGCGTCGTTGAGGCGGTCAAAACTTGATTCTCAAAGGAAAAGTTTATGTTCACAACCTCGGTCTCGCGCATTCATCCGAATTTTCGAGAAAATCGTTTGTTGCAGGGTTTGGCCGTTTGGTATCTCGCGATATGGACGTGGGCAGCTATCTCGCCGCATCATCGTTTCGATTGGCTGTTGGAAAACATTTTGGTTTTTATCTTGGCCGGCATGCTCGTCGCAACCTACCGCAAGTTTCCGCTCTCCGATTTGACTTATCTGCTCATAACCGTTTATATGACGCTGCACACGATCGGATCGCATTACACGTATTCGGAAGTTCCGTTCGGCTACTGGTTGAAAGAAAACTTCGCGATGAGCCGCAATCCCTTTGACCGCATCGTACACTTCGCTTTCGGCTTGTTAATGGCCTACCCGATCCGTGAAATTTTCCTTCGCGTCGTCAACACGCGCGGCTTTTGGACGTATTATCTGCCGCTCGACGTAACGATGGCCTTCAGTTGCGTCTATGAGATTATCGAAGCCGCCGTCGCCTGGACGGTCAGCCCCGAACTTGGCGATGCTTATCTGGGAACGCAAGGCGACATTTGGGACGCGCAAAAGGATATGCTGCTCGCCACGGCCGGCGCTGTCATCGCCATGATCGTTACAGCCATGGTGCGAAAGTTTTTTTACAATGATGCGCCGGCAGTTCCAGCGACCTAAAGCAATCTTGTTAAAAATAAAAGGAACCGTCACATGCAAATTTTGGGAGAAAGATGCTCGCCGCCCTGAAAAACCTCTCGCCGGTTGCGCAAATGGGTCTGATTATTCTCGCCATTCTGATTGTTGCCTCGCTGATGGTTTTGGCGCTGCGCCGGCTGCAACCGGCAAAGGATTTTTCCGAGCTGGCCGCGCGGGTGTGGTCGTGGTGGATCATGGCCGCCGTCTTTTTGGCGATCATTGTCGCGAGTGACCGCCTTGCGCTCATCTTCTTTGCGTTTCTCAGCTTCTGGGCGCTAAAAGAATACATCACCCTGCTCAAAACTCGGCCGGCGGATCACCGCGGATTGGCGTTGACCTTTCTCGCCATACCGGTGCAATATTATT
>JBOHQZ010000564.1:0-4748 GCA_050732275.1 bacterium | reverse complement strand
TGTTGCAAGGGCATGACGAGGATCGATTTGAGCTGAAATTTTCTGACGCTGATTTCCTTCGAAAACGCCGGATGGTGGGAAGCATCTTCGAGAAGCAGGGGCTCACCGCGTTGAAAAGTTTCGCGCAGGATGGTGCGGCTGAAATCGTATTCTTCGAGGGAGAGGTTGGTCGTTTGAAAGTTGCGCGCGGCGATGACGTCGGCTTCGGTGGATTCGGGATGATAGAAGAGGACGAAGCCACGCTCGGCGCCGGCGGCAGCAATGACGCTGTCGAGCAGGCACTCGCAAAAACGATTCAATCCTGCTCCGGCGTGGCAAATTTTCACGAGCGCCGCCAGCACCGTGGCCAGCCGGCCATCAGCCAGGCCAGGCTTCAAATCTGCGGTTTCATGTTTGATCTTCGCGAGAAAATCGCGTTGCGCTATTTCGTTGAGCAGGTCGAGACGCTCTTGCAGCTTCTTGAGCTGCGCGGTGAGGCGCTGCAATCGCCTTTCCGCCGTATCGCCTTGTATGATTTTGACTGATTCGATGAGCGAGGTGACTAATTCTTGACAGGCTCGCCGTTCCTGTACCAGCAAAGCAGCAAAAGTCTCGACCAGACTTTCAAGGCGATCAATATTGTTTTTCATCATTGTTCCGCAGTTTGTGAATGGTGCTTAAAACAGAGGGTCTGGAGCAAAGAGCCTTCGCTCTAGGCCCTCTGCCCTCGGCTCTTCGCCCTCCGCGCTTTACTCCAACCGATACCCCCACAGCAGGCGATGACGTATATACAGCCGCACCAAAGCGTCACCTTCGCCGGAAGCGATCTGCTTCCCATCGGGCGAGAAAGTGGCCCATGACACGGGCGCGGTATGCGAGCCGATTTCGGTGATGAGCCGCCGTCGACGCACATCCCAAAGTTTGATGGTTTGATCATCACCCGCCGATACGATACGTGAGCCATCCGGTGAAAACATCACCGATTTGATGCGCGCACTATGATGGCCGATGACTGCGAGTTGTTGCAGTGGATTGATTTTCCAGAGACGCACTTGTCCGAGGTTGTCACAAGTTGCGAGCAGCTTGCCATCCGGCGAAAAGCTTGCTCGCCGAATACAGGTTTTGTCTTCGATAAAATTTTCCAGCAACTGCCAATTTCCAGTGTCAAAAACAAAAATGCGACCGCCAGCCGAGGTGCAGACCAAACGACGCCCGTCAGGAGAGACGGCCAGCCCGTAGAAGTAGCCGTTATGTTTTTGGTGGTCCTTGTCACCGAGAAAGTCAACCAGCCGCGCGCCATCGCTGGTGCGAAATACGCCGTGCGTGGTTGCGAGCCATTCGCCATTGGGCGCAACCACTAAAATATAAGTCGGAGTCGCCCCTCGTTCCATTCCCATGAAGGATAATCGCGGTTGGCGTTGTTCCAAATCCCAAATGATGATCTTGCCATCACGATAGCCGGAAGCCAATGATTTTCCATCAGGTAAGAAAGCCGCGGCTGATACCCAATCCTGATGAGCGACCAAGACCGCTTCTTTACGTTGTTGTTCCAAATCCCAAACGATAAGTGAATAATCTTCACTTGCCGAGGCCAGTTGCTTGCCGTCAGGTGAGAAAGCCACAACGTGAACCGGCGCGCGATGTTGATTGAAATTGGCGATGCACTCTCTCTCGGCAACGTCCCATAGCAAAATTGCGCCATCACCGTGCGTCGAAATCAACCAGCGTCCGTCTGATGAAAAAACCAAATGCCAAACGATAGCCGCGTGTTTGAGACGCGCCAGTTGGGTCTGTGTCATGGCATCCCATAACACAATGTCCTCCGCACCGGATGCGGCTAATCGGCCATCGGGTGAATAAGCAACGGTACGGCAACCGTCGTGATGGCCTCGCTGAGAACTCAAAAGTTTTTTTTGCGTTAAATCCCAAAAAGAAACTCCACCGCTTGTTCCGATAACTCTACGGGAGCCGTCCGGTGAATCTGCCGCCCAACTCCAACTTGCCTGCGGGCCGAGATCAAAGGTTACTTGTTGGCCTGTCTCCAAGTTCCAGGCTTGTGCGCGTCTGGTCATGAGTTGTCGACCGTCTTTTGAAAAGAGAAAATTGCCATATTCCACCCCAAAGGGCAATTCGCGCATCCTTTCCCAAGAACCAACTTTCCACAAAAGTGTACGGTTATCATTGCCAAACGAAGCCGAAATCAAAAAGCGGCCGTCCGGAGAAAAAGCGACACTAGTGACAACGGCGTGATGTTCACTCAAGACCGCTTCTTTTTCCAACCGCACGGCATCCCACACGATCACCGTCTGATCAGAACTTACGGTCGCGAACCACTTGCCGTCGGGAGAAAAAGCGACGGAATTAACCGGGCCTTGATGATCATCAAAAGTGGCGAGTCGTTCCCGTCGGTTGAAATCCCAAACAATCACGGTTGAATCTTCGCTAACCGAAACGAGGCGTTTGCCATCCGGCGAGAACACGGCTTGCAGAACAGCTCCAGCATGTCCATCACTCAAACGCATGCCATTCCATTCTTCGCGCACGGACAGCGCGGCCGCGGTCAATGTGGCGCCAATGAGCAACAGCATTCCCAACGCGCCGGCTTGCAACAATCCCGAACGCCAGCTCTTGCGCAACAACTCGCGTTTGCGTTCTCCCTGCGCTATCTCCGCGTAGCGGCGGATGAACCACAGCTTGCTGAGCGGAATGCGCGTGCGTTTGTCCACCACATAGCTCGACAGATATTGGCGAAAGAGCCGGTTGGCGCGCTGCGTGGCATCCATAACCTTGCCGGTGATCTGATTGATTTTCTCGATCAAGTACTCGTGCATTAGCTCGTAGCGCCACGGCTCCTCTTCCTGGATTTCGCGAATGAGTCGTGACAGCACGAACAAATTCAGAATACGCTCGACCGTGTGCTCGCTGCGCTGCGCGCGTTTGGTGATTTCCGCCAGCGGCAAAGTCAATCTTGTATTCTCCTCGGAAATCAAGCTGCGCAACAGGAGCTTCGCCGTTTCCTGCTCTCCCGAGCTTTGAATAACGTCTTCGAGATAACCGTGCACCAGCGGTTCTTTGCCGCCGGTACGGCGATATTCTTGCAGGGTGAAAATGCGTTTGCTCTGCAATTGCTCGCCAACGATTTGCAGCTCGGACGGCAGCACGATATCGTTGACGGCAAGGTCGCGCGCGACTTGGCGGCTCAGGCCTGGTTCAAACGGCAAGTTGGCGCGGCCCACGGATTTTGCGATGATCTCCTCCGCCTGCGCTGCATCGAAGTTGTGGAGATGGTAACGTTTGGTGCTCAACAACGGCTCGGTAATGCGTTGATCGAATGCCGCACTAATGCGGTAGAGAAAATCGCTGCGCAGCGCGAAGAGAAACTTCACCGGCAAATTGGCAGCTTGATGGCAGGCCACCACGAACGCGATGAACGGCTCGCGCGCGCGTTTGGTTTTAAAATTGACGAAGAATTCTTCAAATTGGTCGCAAACAACAACGAAAGGAGCATTCATCTCTTCCGCCGCGCGCGACAGAAAATCAAGGGGCGACTCGCCATCGCGCGGTTCGATTTGGCTGCGTTGGCGCGACGCTGCGAGAATGGCGGCGAGCGGGTCTTTATATGAACGGCAGTAAATGGGCACGAAGCCATTTTGCCAAAGCTTGGGCAAAAGTCCCGCGCGGAGCAACGAAGTCTTGCCACATCCGGAATCGCCATAGAGCACGCCGAAGCGAAGCCCCTGACGTGTGATCATGTCAAAGAGCGCCACGGTTTCGTTCTCTCGGCCATAAAAAAGATCGCGATCCGCTTCTTGAAACGGCAGGAGGCCGCGAAACGCTGCGCCTTTGGGCAGCAAAGAAATGGCGCTCACGGCTTGGCGGCGCAGAGAGAAAAAACCAACGAAACCGATCAGCGCGAGCAATATAAACCCGACAGATCGCATCCATTCACCGCCTTGCGGCTGAAGAAGGAGAATATCGACTCCGGCGGCCAGCGTTGCCAAAATACCGGCCCCCAGAAACCATTTGCGATAGCGTCGGTCCCAAATCATTCTTGCCGGTTGCCTCTCAAGAGTGGCAGTACTTTCTTCGAGTTGGGCAGGGGTTACGAGTTGCTCTTTCAACTTTCTGAGAGCAGACAGCATCTCCGCCGCAGCTTGGTACCGTTCATCACGGTTCTTCGCGAGCGCTTTCCTGACCATGCTTTCCAATTCGAGAGGGATATCATCACGAAAGGTGGAAAGAGACGGTGGCTCATCACTCAGGATCGCGTGAAGGACAGCCGCAGGACTCTCGCCGGCAAACGGCCGTCGCGCCGCCAACATCTCATACAGCACGACGCCGAGCGAGAAAATATCCGTTCGTGCATCGAGCGGCTCGCCCCGCGCCTGTTCGGGCGACATGTAGCTGGGTGTGCCATTCGTTTCACACGATGAGACTTCCGTTATGCTTGGTCGCTTTGTGGCTACTTGGTCGTTGCCGGTGTATAGATTTGCCGATCGCGCAATAAACTTGGCTAATCCGAAATCGAGCACCTTGACGACGCCTTCAGGCGTGAGCATGATATTGGTGCTTTTGATGTCGCCATGAATGAGTCCGCGAGCGTGAGCAGCTCTGAGCGCTTCGGCTATTTGAATGACAACATCGAGCGCCCTGCTTATCTCCAACGGACCTTGCTCGATCTTTTGCGCAAGAGTTTCTCCCTCGACATACTCCATCGCGATGTAGGGCAGGTTGCCATCATGCTCGAACTCGTAGATGATAGCGACGCC
>JBOHQZ010000563.1:0-4754 GCA_050732275.1 bacterium | reverse complement strand
GGAGTTGGTAATATCGAGGCCGCCGGCCATAATCTCCGGCACGCCGGCGTTGGCGCCGTCATCGATGGCGGCAGTGTGCAAATCGCCGCTGAGCATGATGACATTTTTAATTTTATTCGTGCGGAGAAATTGCAGCAACATTTCCTGATCATGTTCAAATCCCACCCATTTGTCGAGCAGCGAAACAGCCACGAACAAACCCGTTACATTGCCGAAGCCGGGAATAAACACCGAGCTGTCTTGCACGGAAAGCGTCAAATCGAGCGCGCGCCGCAGGCCACGGTTGAAAGGCACCGATGTCACAATGAATTTCCAATCTGCTTTTGAATCAGCCAATTCTCGCTGCAGCCAATCACGTTGATTCTCACCGATGAGCGTGGAATCTCCGGCCAAAAGCGAATGGCGGTGATTGTTGGGAATGAATTCAAATTTGCCGGTGCTCGGATTGCGCCGCAACGCGTTCATATTCGGGCTGCGTTGTGAGCGCATGTCAAGCATGAAAAAATCGGCATTGCCAAAAGTAAATTTGTGCCATATTCCGCCGTTCGAGTTCGCCAGCGGATAACCTGGAAAAAGCCGTTGATAACCGTTGATGCTGTTTAACCGCGCCTGCAGTGGGATCGGAATCTCTTGCATCTGAGCGGGGTCCGGCGCCGTTAGCGCTGAGGCATCGTTGTTGGCATAATCGTGATCATCGTAAACATAGTCGAGCGGGGCAAGACGCAGCACTTGCTGCAGCAAGTAAGTTGAATCGAATTTGGCCCGATAACTCGCTTGCACGCGGCGCATATCAACGCTGAAAAAGTTCGAGGGATTAGCGCGGGTGTCCGTGGTGTCAGGATAACCCCAATCACCGATTTGCAAAAAGAAACGCGGCAGGTCGCGCGCCATAACCGTGAAGGCTTGCCCGGCATCAGGTACGCCTTGCCAGGGCCGATTCTGTTGGCACGAGCCAAAGGTGAAGAGAAATGGAGTGCGCGAGCCTCGCGAAGGAAAAGTGCGAAATTGGCGAGTTTCACCGGCGGGCGCGCCGTTGATCGTCGCGCGATAGGAATAAAGCGCATCGGCCCCGAGGCCGCCGGCGCGAATCAGCGCGGTGAAATCATTTGCCGCGGCGACGATCTGCTCGTTGCCCGAAATAACCGCGGCAAAATTCTCAGTTGTGGATAATTGAATATTGACGCGCGCCACAGTGTCAACGCGCACGTAAAAACTGGCGGAATCCGCAGTCACGCCGCCGGCGATCGGCCCGTGGGTGAGTTTCTGCGCGAAGAGGGGCTGAATAAAAAAAAGAACGGCAAAAAATGCGCATGACGCGAGCTGGCCGCGCGTATCATGTTCTGAATGCATAAAATTATTCCTCAAAAAGCTTTCGTTGCAGTGCCCTTTACTGGCTCAATAAAGAGGAAACAAGGATGTACTCAGAACAATACAGAATTGCTGCCACAAAATCAAGAGTTTTGTTCGTAACACGGCCGTCTACCAAATCGCAACGAATGAGGCAAGCTTCCGGAGCTGGGAACGGCAACGGATGCGGTCTTCGCGCAGCCCCCATTTTCTGAATAATCACTTCTATCGGGATCGACACCCGATCTGATATCTGATAAAAATAAACGTTCGTAGTTACGCCTTCAGGCGTCAAGGTTAGGCTTGAGGAGATCTTTCAATGCCATTAGCGCGATAGATGCGTGAGCGCCGCGTCGAGTTGTACATCTTTACCTTGACAATATCTGATATCCATGAGAACGGTTATATCCGGCTCGACGCCGGCCCCTTCCAATCTTACCTCGTCTATTCTCGTGTCTTGGACGGCCAGAAATAGCATGGCTTTATTGGAAAGCACGAACACCCTGCCTCCCAAAGTAGCGCCTGCCGTTCTTTCGCCAATGACGGTTCCGAGTTTATATTTCTTGAAGCCAAACGCCAGCAACTCTTTGCCGCTACGGACGCTGCCGTTCACCAACATGGCGACGGGCTTATCCCAGCGCGGCTTGAAAATTCTCTCCTTTCCCTCACGATCGATCATTTTGAGAACCGGGGTTTGGGCAGCAAAAGCGTGCAAATATTCCGGACTGGCGCCGCCCCAACCGTAACGAAGATCGAAAATCAACGCCTCTGCGGATTTTAGCTCGCCCACGCTGATGGCGCGAAGGAACTCATCATGATACTCCTCGCCAGCATAAGACCACAAATGAACGTAGCCGATGCGTTTGCCATGCTGTTCATATATTCGAATGCTGTTTCGCTGCGCTTCCAAAAACTCCTGCTTGGGATCACACATGACGGGTTTTGTTTTTATTTCAATCGCCGAGCCGGACTCCGTCCGGCGTATTTTAAAAATGGCTTCGCCTCCAATTTTAGCTTGCAAGGCTCGAATGGATGAGTACGGTTCGCCATCGACGGATAAAATCTCGTCGCCGCTTTGCAATCCCGCTTTTTCTGCCGCGCTGCCGGACAGGACAGAGGCAATAAAAATTTGCTTGCCGATTTCCTGCGCAATAATGCCAATGCTGGGATACTTGATCTCTTGCTGCCCGAAAAGATTTTTTATCTCCGGCAAAAAGCTGAAAATCGCCGCCAGATGATAATACGCGTAATCATGGGGAGTGTAATAATTGGTATGAGAAGCGTTGAGTTTCTCGAGCATCTCATTGAGCAGTTTTGAAAATTCAGCTTCGGAGGCCACACCGGTAATGCGATTCTTGTAGACCTGCTTAATTTCGGGAAACTTTTTTTCGACGAACCTGGCATCATAAAAGGCCGTTTCAATCTTCTCACAAATTTCATCGAATAGACGCAGGTAAGGAGAATCTTGCACGGCGAAACCTGCACCCAATGTGCAGAGACTCAAAAGGATCGCCGCGACAGCGTATTTTGCGTGTTGATTGTGCATAGCTCAGCGGGTTGTATCGAGCAAAAGATTTCAGCTTGCCTTAAAATCCGGCACAGTATTTTGCGTTGCAGATTTTCATTCTTCACTTTTCATGCCTTCTTGCCGCGCTCGACATAAGTTTTCAAACCTTCTTCAAACAGCAATCGCCAGCCTTCCAGAATTTGTTTTTGCGCTTCCTCCTGCAAGCGTCCGAATAGCGCATCGGTGAGATGCAGCTTCGTTGCGCCCTTTGCCTCCTCCAGTCTGAGATCGACGATCGAAGTTGCTGGCCCGCCATACTGCGGCGCGAGATGGCCGACCCATTGCAACCAAGCCGGCGGGGCAATGTTCATAATCGATCCCCACAAACCGCCGGCGCCGTTCCCGGCATCTTCGTACAACCGCCCGCCGGGATGGGCTTCGAGAACGAAACGGGCGTTTTCGTGTACGTAAAAATCCTGACGCCACCACTTTCCGATTTCCTTCACGATGGCCTGCCACACTCTTTCACGCGGGGCTTGAATGACCAGCTCAAGCTCGATCTGTTTGGTGCTAACTTCTTTCTGCGTCGACATGGTTCGATCTCCCTTTTGAGGTTTTTCCACATGTTGTTTCAGGCCGAGCATGGAGGCGGTGAGAGGCGCCGCGTATCGGCTCATCCAACGATCATAAATCTCCTGAATGGGAGCGACATTGATGAAATTCCATCGAAACTTGCCTTCGCGCTTGAAGATGACCAATTCGGCATCGTGCAAAATGCCGAGATGCTTCATCACCGCGAAGCGAGACAGATGATGAAAATGGCCGCAAAGAAATCCCGTGGTGCGCGGCTGCTCTTTCAGGAGGTCCAGGATGCTTCTGCGCGTCGCTTCTGACAGCGCCTTCCAGATCAGGGCCTTTTTATTTTTTTTCATGTTACCATAAAGTAACATGAAAAATCGCCAATGTCAACACATTTTTTTCGCATTGTCCAACGCCAGCGCCAATCCGGCCCGCGGTGAGAGGCCAAGCGGAGGGTAACCAAGCTGATGCGCTGCAGCATCACCATATAACGCTGCAATCAAAGTGGGTTGGTCGATCTTATCAAGATAAGAGGCAAGCACTTCACGTGTATAAGCAAGATCATCGGGATCGAGTGTCGGGGTGGTCGAGTCGGCCATGCGCAGCGCCTGGCGCGCCGTCTCTGGCCTGCCTAGAGGCCCTGGCAGGGCAGGCTGCGACATCGCGTAGCTCTCTTGCGCGAGCATTTCGCCCAGCGTGCGCGCGTAGCCATGCCGTTGGATATATGCGGCACGAAAGAGGCACAACCGCACTTCTTCGCGAACCTGCGCCGGTATGTAGGTTTCGCTCGTCCAGAGAATGCCGGCAATCCAGCCCCGCTTGTAATACGCCTTCTGCCGGAAGCGATGATCAAACTCAGTCGTGTAACGATTCGTCCAACCGCCTCGCAAGTCGTCGCTCACAACCAGGCAAACTTTATATTCGCCTGGCTCCACCTTTAATACGGATTGCACCTCGGTAGTAGCGCGAGCCGCTTCACCATCGGCATTCAACTCGATCAGCTTATCCAGAAACAGCGGCAAATGATCTT
Source organism: bacterium (assembly GCA_050732275.1). Lineage (GTDB taxonomy): Bacteria > Zhuqueibacterota > Zhuqueibacteria > Zhuqueibacterales > Zhuqueibacteraceae > Zhuqueibacter. The sequence goes on along the minus strand of JBOHQZ010000563.1, from coordinate 291 downwards.
TTCCCATTGGGTTCATCGCCACCAGCGGTAGCTTGAGATCGCCCGAGTCAGGATCGATCATCGTGCGCAGATATTCGCGAAAGCGCTCAAACCCACGCGGCAAGTTGTAAAGGTTGCGTTGAACCTGCAACAGTGGTACGTATTCAAGATTCATGTTTATTTTGAATCGCCGTGGTTTTAGTCTATTAAAAGTGCCCTCTTTGTTTTTTCGGCAAATATTTTTAAACCGCTAATAAACGCTAACGGTCGCTAATTTTTTCATTCGCGTCAATTCGCGCTCATTCGCGGTTG
>JBOHQZ010000562.1:0-4759 GCA_050732275.1 bacterium | reverse complement strand
GCATTTTAATCGGTCACGCTAATGGTATGAATCAGCTTGGTGCTTTGCGCCCCCTTTTGATCTTCGGCTTGAAATTCGAAGCGGTAATTGCCGAGGGCATTCTGCGGGGTGATTTGAATCCTGAGCGTATAACGCCCATCGCCGGCAACGGCATCGCCTTGCTGGCCGTCGTCACGCATTGCAAACGGATTGCCGGTCGAGGCATTGCCATTGGGTTGGAAACTATTGAAGAAAACCCGCCTTATTCCATCACATGGTGTGTTGGGATCGGCCACGCGCACCGACAAGAGATAAGCATTCGGCACGGCATTGCGTGAGATGGTCGCGGGCGCTTGGAGGTCCGTTACGAGCGGCGGCACGTTATTCTCTCGCAGCAAACTCACCGATACGATCTTGCTCTCTGCAGCGCTAATGCTGCTCGAAATATCGACGGCGCGGAAGACAAAATTGTAAAGGCCGGTTTTGCAGCCAAACCGGGCCGGTGTCAACGTCTGGCCAAAAAGTCCATCGCCGGCGGCGCCGTCTCCATGCTGGCCGTCGTCCAGTAAACTGTCGGTGAAGGCGGGGCGTGAAAAATATGGCGGATATATTTCCACGCGGACGACGCGCACGGCATTATCCAGATCGCTCACGCGCGCCAGGAGTTGCGGGCGATAAGAAGAATCAGGCCAGACGCGATCGGGAGATGTTATGGAAATGATTTGTGGTGGGTTATTCTCTTTTCCTGCTAAAATGGTGAGCGTATCGCGTTTGACTTCGCTCGTCAAGTTGTCTCGATCGCGCGCCTGCACTTCAAGAATGAATGCGCCGGTTTGGCTGCGTACGAGGGCCGTATCGATCGGCAAAAAATATTGGCCGTCGCCGGTAAGAATGTCGCCGCTCAGTCCATCGTCACGCATAGCAAAAGTCGCGAATGGCGTCAAGTTGGCTCGCCGGATGGCCAATTGCACGTCGGTAAGCGTTCTCACACCCTGCGGATCGTCAGCGCGAACGTGGATGCCGGCGGGAGCCGCCGGAAATTGATAGACACGCTCCGGCGCTTGAAGCAAAACGATCTGCGGATTTTTCGACGCGGGTTGAACGGGGTTTTTCTCAGTACAATGAGAAAATAAAAGGCAGGCAAACAGAAAAACGACGAGGTGATAAAAAACGCGCACTCCGGCTTTTTGCTTCACGATGGCAACATCCTCAATATAGTTCGTCTTCAAGGTCGATGAGCTTTTGAAGCTCGGGCTGGGCCGGTTTGAGCTTGGGCTGCAAAAGCGGTCCTTCATATTTGCTCATGATACTCGGCAGGCGGCGGCGAAGTTCCTCGAAATCGTGAACGATGGCATCGGCTTCACGCAAGTTATAGGGGGCAAGAGTGGTCGTGATGGCGACAACTGCGGCGCCGGCAGATTTGCCGGCGCGAATGCCCAGCGGCGCATTTTCGATCACGAGGCATTCGCTCGGCGCCACGTGCAATTTCTGCATCGCGCGCAAATAGGGCTCGGGATCCGGTTTGCCACATTCCACGTCTTCGGCAGTGATGATGCAATCGAACCAACTGCAAATTTCCGGGCCGAGCACCGGCTCCACCTGGGAGCGAATGGAGCCTGTCACCAAACCAAGGCGATAGCGATTGTACTTCAGATACTCGAGAATTTCCAGGACCCCGTCATTGAGCTGGGTGGCATTATTGGCTAAATACGCATCGCGCTTTTCGAGCACGATCTCCTGCACTTGATCCGGCGAGGCCGGCTTGTTGTGGCGATGAAATAGCTCCGCCGCCACTTCCATCGTGGTGGCGCCTTCGGCAAGCAGAATTTCGAGCGGTTCAACTTCGATGCCGTGGCGCGCCATAATACGCTTCCAGGCTTCGACGTGATACGGCATGCTGTCTACCAAAACTCCGTCGTGATCGAACAAAATGGCGCGTATCATGGCCTCTCCTCTCTGTTAGCGGTGTAATGGCGCTCATATGCGGCGATGCCGGCTAAAGCAAGGCCCATATTCGGTCCGTTCTTCGCGTGAAATTGTTTGATCGACGCAACCACATCGTGCTTTTAACCGATCCGGTGAATTTCAACATGCTCCGCCTCAGGGCTCCGATTATAAATTAAAAACTTTTTTGAAAAGGGCAAGCAACAAATTTGAATAATTCAATAATTTTTAGATACAATATCTCCGCCCCGATTGCAGACGGAGGGGCAAGATTTTCAGCAAACACAATCCGCGTCAGGAGCAAGGTTTTGAGATTAAACGCCTCTTTCTCAATTAATGTTTCTCATATCACCGCCTCGATAAACCCGGTCTCGATATGACGGTGATTTTTGATAATAACGTGATGATAGTTCGGCAATTGCACGTATTCATCCGTCGAGATCAGGCCAAGCTTGAGCAGCACCGCGAGCACGACGGAAGGCACGGCGCGATGCGAGCCGTCGCACATTTTCAGCGCCATGCCGAGCCGGTGCTCGCCGGCCACGCCGAGGCATTGCACGCCCTCGGCGCCGATTTTGGCGATAATGCGGCCGTTGGTCACGCGCATCAAATCGGTGTCAAAGCGATCTTCACCGGCGATCATATCCGGCGCATTCGCAAAAGTTTGCACGACGCGGCGCGGCACCGCTTCCAGCGAACTCACCAAAGTTGCATACATGCGCGCCATATTGAACAGCGGCAGGGCAAAGACCGGCGCGCTGCAGCCGTCGATGCCGACGCCGATATCGCTTGCCGGCAGCCATCCCCACCGCGCGATGGTTTGCAAAATGTGCTGCTGGTGCGGATGCTCCACATCAAGATAAGTTTCAAGCGGCCAGCCGCGATTCACGCAGGCCGCCAGCATGCCGGCATGCTTGCCGGAACAATTGTTGTGCAAAACCGTGGGGCGCTCGCCGCGTTTTTTCAGCTCTCGCACCACTGCGATGCCGAGCGGCGGGTGCATGCCGCATTGCAAACTCTCCGGCGCGCAGCCGATCTTTTTCAGAATACTGGCGACCGCGTCGATATGCTTAGGCTCGCCACTGTGGCTGGACATCATCACAGCCATTTCATCATCGCGGAAGCCGAAGATTTCCGGAACCGCATCTTCGTAAAGTGGAATCGCTTGAAACGGCTTGGCCGCCGAGCGGATATACGTGACGAGGCGCGGATCGCCAAGCGCAAAAATGATTTTCCCATCCGCATCGACGACAGCGAGGTGCCCGTAATGCTGGCTCTCAATTCTGCCGCCGCGAGTGACGTTGGCAAGTATTTCTGGTGATGATTTCACGCGATATTGATTTTAACTCCTCTTCATGGAAAACAAAACTGGCCCGGTTAGCGGATGAGTTCGAGCATCTCCCGAACGGCGCGCTCCATGCCCACCATCGCCGCCTTGGCAATGATGGCATGGCCGATATTCAATTCCTCCATTTGTGGAATGGCCGCGATCTCGCGCACGTTTTGATAATTCAGCCCGTGGCCGGCGCTCACGCCGAGGCCGAGCTTGTTGGCGGCAAGCGCCATGGCGCGAATTTTCTCCAGCTCGTCGGCCACCGTGTTCAGGCTTTCCGCGCCAGCATACACGCCGGTGTGCAGCTCGACGTAATCGGCTTTCACGCGCGCCGCGGCTTTGATCTGATTGATCTCCGGCGCGATAAACAGGCTAACGACGATATTGTTGGCGCGCAAAATCATAATCGCCTCGTGCAGGTATTCAAAGTTGGCGAGCACCTCGAGGCCGCCTTCCGTGGTCAACTCATCGCGGCGCTCGGGCACCAGCGTCACCATGTCCGGCACCACTTCGGTGGCGATTTTGACCATCTCGTCGGTCGGGGCCATTTCCATATTCAAATGGTTTTTGACCATTTCCTTGAGGAGGTAAAGATCCTTGTCTTTAATGTGCCGGCGATCCTCGCGCAAATGGCAGACGATGCCGTGCGCCCCGGCCATCTCGGCCAAGACCGCCGCAGCCACCGGATCCGGTAGTTTGCCCTTGCGCGCCTCGCGCAGCGTTGCGACGTGATCCACATTTACACCCAAACGCACCATAAATTTTCCTCCTTGCTCCTGGTTGCTGGCCGCTTGATGCTTGATCCTAGAGGCTCGATGCTAACAGCATTCAGGATCGAGCATCCAGTCAGTTCGTCCGTTGCGCCAAAATTTTTTCCTCGGCAGCCGGCTTTTGCGTCAACTCCTCAACCGGCACGAATTGAAAACCGCGTTGCACAAGCTGCGGCGCAATCTCTTGAATCGCTTGGAGCGTGTAGCGATGCGGATGCCCGATCGCAATGGCCGAGCCGCGGCTGGCGGCGAGATCGGCAAGCTGCCACATTTTTTGTTGCACCTTCTCCCAGCTTTCTTCATTATCGAGAAAAATATCGTTGATCTCCGCTTCCAAACCCATTTTCTTTGCCAGCTTAAAAGCATGAGTATTGGGATTGGTCCGGCTGTCAATGAAAAAAAGTCCGGCCTTGTCAAGCTCGTCAAACACCGGCGCCAACAGGCTATCGCGCACCGTTGCGGCGGAACCCATGTGATTGTTCATTCCCACGGCGTGTGGAACCGCTGCGATCGCTTTGCGCACCCGCGCGCGAATCTCCTTTTCATTCATATTGACCAGCAGGCTGTAACCGTCGCTTTCCACCCGGCGTTCCAACGCTTGCATCGGCATGTGAATGAGAATCGCTTTGCCGGCTTTGTTTAAGCGCTCGGCCAGCACCCTGGAAAATTTCAATCCCGGAATGATCGAATACGTGATCGGCGTTTCCAGCTTGAGCAGACTGTTGACCACGTC
>JBOHQZ010000561.1:0-4760 GCA_050732275.1 bacterium | reverse complement strand
TGGGGCCGCAACGGCCGTTTCATGGCGTGCAGCGGCTATCCGGAATGCCGCCACACCAAGCCGCTCGACGCGCAGGAAAAAATCGAAGGCGAGGTGTGCGCCAATTGCGGCCGGGATATGGTGGTCAAAGTCGGCCGCTACGGACGTTTTCTCGCGTGCAGCGGCTATCCGGACTGCAAAACCTCGCGGCCTTATCCCATCGGCGTCGCGTGTCCGCAGGAAGGGTGCAATGGCAAGATCATCGAGCGCCGCTCCAAGCGCGGCCGCACTTTTTACGGCTGCAGCAATTATCCGGCGTGCAATTTTGTGAACTGGAACAAGCCGGTCGCCAAGCCTTGCCCGAGCTGCGGCAATAATTATCTCGAAGAGCGCTACACGCAAGCCGATGGCGCGCACTTGCGATGCCCCAAGTGCAAAGAAAAATTTGAGGCAACCGCCGAGGCGGTATATGAACCAGCAGCAGCTCTCGATTAAAAATTTCGCGGCGTGGCTCGAGCGGTATCTGATTTATTTGAAATCCGAACGCCTGCTCGCACCGCACACGATCGAAACCCGCGCCACGGATTTGCGCCAGTTCAGCGATTTTTTGCGTGAAGAAAAAGCCCCGCAAAGCGGGGTGCAGCGCCTGCACGTGCGCAAATATATAGCGTTGCTCTCACGTGGTGGCCTGGCAGCGCGAACGATCAATCAGAAGCTGGTGACGTTGCGCACGTTTTTCAAGTTTCTGGCGCGTGAAGGCGGAATGGCTCACAATCCCACTGCCAATCTCGTCGCGCTCAAAACACCGAAACGGCTGCCAGCGGTCATCGCCGCGCCCAAGCTGAGTGCGGCTTTGCAATTGCCGGATGCGGCGTCGGCGGCAGGCGTCCGTGATCGCGCCATCTTGGAGGTTTTTTATGATTGCGGTTTGCGCCGGCAGGAACTGCTGAATTTGGATATCGACGACGTGGATTTGCGCAATCTGCAAATCCGGGTTTTGGGCAAGGGCGCGAAAGAGCGCATCGTTCCACTCGGCCGCGCCGCCATGTCGGCGATTGTGCAATGGCTGGAAAAGCGCCAAGAACTTTGTTCCAATCAGAATGAGAAAGCGCTCTTTGTCAATCATCACGGCGCCCGCATGACCACCTCACAAATTTATTATCGCGTTCGCCAATATCTCAAGCAGGTGGCAGAAATCGACAAAGCGCACCCGCACGTGCTGCGGCACAGTTTTGCGACGCATTTGCTGGATGGCGGCGCCGATCTCATGGCCGTCAAAGAAATGTTGGGGCATTCGACGCTGGCCACGACGCAAATCTATACGCACGTGAGCGCGGCGCGGCTGAAGGCGGTTTATCGGCAGGCGCACCCGCGGGCGGAGTTGGAGGGAATGATAAAAGCGGATTGATATGTGTTGGATAAATTGCGTTAATTGTGTGAAAATAGATGAAGCATCAATCAACAGACTAGTTTGTGCTGTTCGACAAACGAATGGAATGCTACAGTTGTTAGAATAGGGGGATTCGGATTAAAAGTATTATAAAATCAAGATGACGAGAAACTGTCATGAAACGAGTTTATGTTGATACTTCCGTTTTCGGCGGTGTCTTTGATAATGTGTTTGAAAAAGCCAGCCAAGATTTCTTCGATCAGATCAAGAATGGCCAATTTATCTTGGTCACTTCAGCGATCGTGCAGGAAGAAATAGCGCCAGCACCTAAGACAGTAAATGATTTTTTTGTCACATGTACAATGCCGTTAATATATTGCATGGCTATAACCAAATTTCAATTTATTCGCCTTTGGAGGTGATGAAATATGAGGACTAAATTAAATTGTGTCGAGATGAAGCATCAAGGTGCGGAAAAAGTTCAAGAAAAAATCTCGGGCTTGACCATTGCTGAAGAATTGCGTTTTTGGCAAGAACGATCTATCGCGATGCGTAAGCAAAAAGAAAAGATAACGAAAAAATACACTTTTACGGCAGCGGCATGACCGCCGCGCCGAACTTGCTAAGGTTGCAAGTCAGAGTCATTAGCAAGGAAAATTCGTTTTCGCTGTTTTTCTATTTTTTTGTTTAACTCCCATGATACACCTTAACCCTCAACTTAGGGAGGACACCACGATGAACATCACAATCACGGCTCGTCATTTCAAAGCCCCGGAACCATTAAAGGATTTTGCCCGAAAGGAGGTGGCCCGACTAAAAAAGTATTATGATGGCATCATTGAAGGTGAAGTCATTCTCTCCTGGGAAAAGCTGACGCAAATCGCCGAAATCAATCTCAACGTCTACGGCCAGCAATTGGCGGCAAAAGAAAAAAGCGAAGACATTCGCAAGTCCATCACCCTGGCCGTGGACAAGCTCGAGCGGCAAGTGAAAAAATATAAGGAGAAGTGGCATAAGAAGGGGAATGTCAAAGCGGCTTCGGCAGCATTCGAGAAAATAGCCGCCGCGGTTTAGCGTGTTTTGCGGTTTGAGAAATCTGCGGGCGTAGACGGCGCGACGCCTACGCCCGCAGGGATAGAGTGGCGTAAGCGAGCAGGGTAAATCTTCAGGGTAGGGAGCCGGGTGGAAGATCTTGCGGCGAAAACCGCTTCGCCGGCCTCGCCATCGATCTCGCCCCCCAAACATGAGAAGGAAAGCCGATGGTGAATTTATCCGTCGAGGAACTGTACAGCAACGTGCAAAACCGCCTGTCCCTCGAAATCGTCAACGGCACGTACAGTTTTCGCAAAACCATTAAAGAAGGCGACGTCAATCGTCCGGCCTTGGCGCTGGCCGGCTTTACGAAGGTTTTTACCTACGATCGCATCCAAATTCTCGGCAACACCGAGATGCGCTTTATCGAGAGCATGAGCCCAGGGGAGCGCCGGCACGCGCTGCAAACCGTGCTCAATTTCGATCTTCCCTGCGTCATTGTCACCGACAACAATCCGGTTCCGCCGGAGCTTGCCGAGATCGCCAATCAGCGCGGCATTACCGTTTTCCGCACGCCGCTGAAGACCACCCAATTCACCCATCTGCTCAGCGATTTTTTGGATGAAAAATTCGCGCCAACGACGACGGTGCACGGCTCGCTGGTCGATGTTTACGGTGTCGGCCTGTTGTTCACCGGACGCAGCGGCATCGGGAAGAGCGAAATCGCGCTGGATCTCGTCGAGCGCGGCCATCGTCTGGTCGCGGACGACATCGTCCAGATCAGCCGCAAGGCCGCCGGCGTTCTCATCGGCCAGGGCAGCGAGATGCTCAAATATCACATGGAAATTCGCGGCCTCGGCATCATCGACGTGCGCAGCATTTTCGGCATTCGCGCCACCCGGCCGCAGAAAAGAATCGAAGTCGAAATTCATCTGGAAGAGTGGGACACCACCGAGGATTATGAGCGCATCGGCGTCGACGAGCAATACACCAAAATTCTCGAAGTCGAGATCCCGTTCGTCAAGCTGCCGATTTTTCCCGGTAAAAACATCACGGTGATCGCGGAAGTGGTGGCGATGTCGCAACTGCTCAAGGTCGCCGGCGTCAATATGGCGCGCGATTTCGACGAGCGCCTGCGGCGAAAAATTCAAACCGGCGCCGACGATCATTTCGATATGGAACGGTATTTGGAAAGAGATTTTGAGTAGATTTCGCAGCCCAGACAGCCAGTCGTTTGCTGTTATATTGTAAGAGTTCAGCAGTGTAAAGCCAAGCCTGTCAGTCCGACCGCAGGAAGGAATCTTTATCGAGCGCCGAGCCACGAAAGATTTCTCGCTACGCTCGAAATGACAATTCCCTTCAGTTTGCTAAACGTGTACATTATTTTTAATAGCATATCTTTGCATGTCCACCTCGAAAACAAACATTGAATTCAAAGTCGGGCTAACCGTCATCCTTGGTTTGCTGATTCTGTTGTTCGGCATCTTGTGGGGGAAAAACTACCGGTTGGTCGCCAGCCAGTCCCGCATCAGTTTTCTTTTTCAAAATTCCGGCGGGTTGCGCATCAACGATCCGGTGACCGTCAACGGCGTCAAGAAGGGACAGGTCGCAGCGATCGAATTGCAGAACGGCTTGGTGCGCGTCGACCTCATGCTGGACCGCGACGTGCAATTGTTCTCCGGCGTTCGCGCTTACATTACTGCCGTTGAGATGATGGGTGGCAAAAAAGTGGAAATCATCCCCGGAACGCCGGGCGAAGCGCTGGACTTGACAACTCTTCGTGAACCCCTGCCCGGCGCGCAAACTGCCGGCTTTTCCGAGATGCTGCTGGAGATGAGCAAAGTCGCGGCGCGCTCAAATCATTTGATGCAGCGTTTGGATTCGACCATCACCCTGGCCTCGGCGTTTTTGGATGAATCGACGTTTCGCCGCCCGCTCGTTGCCGTTCTGCAGGATCTGCAAGCTTCCACCGCGGCCATGCGGCGGTTCGTGCAGGAAAATCAAGACGGCATGGAGCAAACCGTGGCGAATATCGAGGCCACTTCAACACAGTTGCGCGACGTCGTCGAGCGCCGCACGCCGCAAGTCGATAGCGCCCTGGTCACCTTCAGCAGCACCGTCCGGAAATTAGATACGTTCGCCACCACGCTCGATGAAATTTCTCACCGGCTGCAGCAACGGCAAGGCAATCTCAGCAAGCTGATTTACGATGACGAAACCTACGCGCGGTTGAACGCCGCGATCGCCAAAGTCGATTCGGCCGCCATCGACCTGCGCGCCAATTTGGGAAAATTTCTCAACGGCAGCAACTTCAATTTGATCAATCTGCTCAGCTTTTGACGCAGCCCGGGTTTTTAGT
>JBOHQZ010000560.1:0-4765 GCA_050732275.1 bacterium | reverse complement strand
GAGGGCGCCAATGCCAAAAGCGGAGAGCAGCAACAAGGTCGCTCTTTGCTCTTGCCGGGTAAACCCCCGCATCGCACCTACCCTGGGTTAACGGCGAAGCTGGCCTTGCGTTGGGAGTCGCGCCAGGTTTTGAAAATCTCAGAGCGCAAGTCCGACTTCACTTCAGTTCAAAACAGCGCTTCCTTGATTTTGCTAAAAAATCCTTTTTCAATATTGGGCGGCTTTACGCCCTCGCTCTCCGCCAGTTGCTGAAACAACTCGCGCTCTTTTGGCGAGAGCTTATTGGGAACCCACACGACGACGCGCACGAGCTGATCGCCGCTGCCATAACCGTTCAAATGCGGGATGCCCTTGCTGCGCATGCGCAAAATTTTTCCCGACTGCGTTCCCGGCGCAATATCCAGCTTGGCCTTGCCATTGAGCGTCGGCACCTCCGCCACATCGCCCAAAACCGCTTGTGGAATGCTCAACGGCAAATCATAAAGAATATCGTCGCCGTGCCGCTCGAAATATTCGTGCTCTTTTTCTTCGACGACGATCAACAAATCTCCAGCCGGGCCGCCGCGCGGGCCGATATTGCCCTCGCCGCGCACCGTCAAATAATTGCCCGCCGCCACGCCCGCGGGAATATCGATCGTGATCGTCTTTTCGCCTTCGACGCGGCCATCACCCCGGCAATCCGGGCACGGGTTTTTGACGATACGGCCTTCACCGCGGCAATGATTACACGTGCTGACGTTGATGAATTGGCCGAAGAACGAGCGTGAAACCTGCCGCACTTCGCCGGTGCCGCGGCACGTCGGGCAAATCACCTCCTGGCTGCCGCGCGCGTTGCCCGAACCGGCGCAGGCCTCGCACCGCACGAATTTGTGCAGCTTGATCTTTTTGTTGACGCCGGCGGCGATTTCTTCGAGCGCCAGCTTCAAAGGCACCTGCAAATCGTTGCCCCGCGGCTTTGTCTCGCGCGTCCGTCCGACGCCGCCCATTTGGCCGAAGAACTCGCCGAAAATTCCCTCGGACATGAACGTGCGCAGCGCATCGGCCAGATCGAACTCGAAATCGCGCATGTTTTCGAATCCGCCGGCGCCACGCAAGCCCGCATGGCCGAAGCGATCGTAGCGCTCGCGCTTGCCGTTGTCGCGCAAAACTTCGTAAGCTTCGGCGACTTCCTTGAACCGCTCCTCCGAGGCATGGTCGCCGGGATTGCGGTCGGGATGATATTGCATCGCCTGTTTGCGATAGGCTTTTTTAATCTCCTCCTCGGAAGCCTCCCGCTTCACCCCGAGAACTTCGTAATAATCTCGCTTGCTCATGGAATAAAATTTTGAAATTTACAATTTTAAATTTTCAATTTAAAATTGCATGCCGTCAGGCGCTCACAATGACCTTGGCCGGCCTGAGCACTCTATCGTGCAGCAAATAGCCCTTGGTATTTTCCTGTACCACGAGGTTCGGCGCCTTGCCTTCCACCGCCATCTGCATCATCGCTTCGTGGCGATTGGGATCAAATTCGTGTCCGATCGTTTCCATTGTCTTGACACCGCGGTTTTGCAAAATTTTCTGCATATTTTGGCAAATCAGACTTGCTCCTGCAACCAGAGCTTCATAATCCGCCGCCTCGCTGCCGGCTGGCGCCTTGTCGCCGGCCTCGAGCTCCTTGCGGGCATTCAAAAAACGCTGCAGATCATCCACCACCGGCAGCAACTCCACTAACAGGCCCGCCACCGCGTTCTCGACACGATTGGCAAAATCCCTTTCGAGCCGTTTGCGAAAATTTTCCATTTCGGCGGCCAACCGCAGATACCGGTCTTTCAGCTCCGCATGTATCGCGGTGAGCTTGGCATGATCATCCTGCAAACGCGCCAGCTCGCGCTCTTTTTGCTCCAGCTCTTTCGCCTGGGTGCGGCGGCGAAAATCAAATTTTTCTTTTTTAGGCTTTTCAGCCCCGAGCGCGATACCGGCCGGCGCCGGTTCGGCTGAAATCATTCCGAGCACGGCGCCGTCGCCATTTTCTTGTTCAATGGGAATTTCAAAAGAATCGGTATCATCCGCCATCACCGCTTCGGCAGCGGCCCCGGCCGCAACTTCGGCCGCCAGTGTATCTTCCGTTTTCAATTCCGCGGACGCAGATCCATCCGGCATTGCCGTCGAATCCACCGTTTCCTCATCGGATTTATCGGAATGATTGTTAGTTGCTTGCTGTGCTTCGTTTTGCATGATCCTCATTTCAATACGCTTAAGCCGTTTCCTTATCTTACCGTCGAAGCCTGGTTTTTCTCGAGAACTTCCGTTAAAATTGTGGCCATAAAATCGACCAACGCGACCATTTTGGAATAACGGATGCGCGTCGGGCCCAGCACGCCGAGCGTGCCGTTGACGTTGCCGATGTGATACGACGTGGTGATCAAGCTGCAATGCTTGATCAGCTCGTCGCGGTTCTCGTCGCCGATCGCAATCGAAATTTTTTCCGAATCGTCGCCCTGCTCGAAGAGATGAACGAGAATCTCGCGATTTTCGAGCAGATTCAGCACTTTCGACAACTGCTGATGGTCGGTGAACTCCGGCTGGTTGACGATGTTGTTGGTGCCGCCGAAGTGCAGGCTGCGCCGCTCGCCGTCATCGAACAAAACGCCGGCCAGATCGATGAAACGGGCGATCAAATCAGCGTCGGCATCGCCGGCGTGGCGCATGTGACGATCCAACGATTGCTTGATTTCTTTCAGGCTCAGGCCGTGCAGGCGCTCGTTGATCACTTGCGCGGTTTTTTCCAGCACCTCGCGCGAGAACTCCGTGGCCACTTCCATGACGATCGTCCGCACCAAACCGGACTTAATGGAAAGCACCATCAAAATCTTTTTTTCGGCAATCGGCACCAGCTCGATCTTTTCAAAGACGCCCTGGTAGAATCGCGGCGACAACACCACGCCAAGCTGCTTGGAAATGCGCGCCAACACCTGCGAGGCCGCCTCCAAAATCGTGTCGACGCTCAAGGAAACACGCTGCAAATGATCGAGAATTTGCTGCTTCTCCTGCTCGTTAAGCGTCTCGATCATCATGAGCGAATCGACGTAGAGGCGATAGCCTTTGTCGGTCGGAACACGCCCCGCCGAGGTGTGTGGCTGGCTGACGTAGCCCATTTCCTCCAAATCCATCATCACGTTCCGGATGGTGGCCGGGCTCATGTCTACGCCGCTTCTTTTGGCGAGGTAGCGCGAGCCAACCGGCGCCGCATTGCGGACGAAATTTTCCACGATGGAATTTAAAACGAGCCGCTCGCGCTCCTTCAATTTTTCTGCCGAATGTCCCATCGTCTTTGTCAAGGTTTGCCGATCTCACTTTTTGCCCAAATTTGGCTTTGCAAAACCGGGAAAGCATAGATAAGTTAAGATACCACTTTTGTTTGGGCTTGTCAAGAAAAATTCTGGCCCCGATTTCCTAATTGTAATTTTTGCAGGAAACCGGGGAAAGATTCAATAAAAACATAAGCATTTTGGCAAGCTTCGCCGGACACTTGGTATAATACTTTTTCTTCTGTACCTTCTTCACCCGTCATTTGCGCTATCTGCCAATAAAAAAAGAAAGCCTTTCGGCGCGTCGAGGCGCCGAAAGGCTTTTGGCTAATTTGAAAAGTTTGCCGGTGGCCGTGAGTGAATCGCGCCTGCTCGAAGGCTTATCGCAGCAGGCTCATCTTCTTCATTTCCGAAAAACTCCCCGCCTGCAGTTGATACAGATAAACTCCACTCGCCACCGGATTGCCATTTTTATCTCTGCCATCCCAACGAACCCCGTGATAGCCGGCTTCGCGTTGTTCATCCACTAGCGTGCGAATTTCCTCGCCGAGGATGTTGAAGATTTTCATCACCACATGGCTCGCTTGCGGGAGCTGGAAACGAATTTCAGTTTCCGGGTTGAAGGGATTGGGATAATTCTGTGCAAGCGCATAAGTCGCCGGAGTTTCTGCCCCTTGCAGCTTCATCTCAGCCCCGGTGTTGAGGGCGAAACTTGCGCCGTCCATCGGTTGAGCGTGCGGCGAATCATCATCGGGTATGGCTCCGAGATCGCTGGCTGGCAGCGACGAAGTCCCGACGATGACGATTGCGCTAGCCGATTCGCCCTCGAGAGATGCCGTGATCTTCGCGCGTCCGGACGAATTTCCTGTAATACGGCCGTTTTCATCAACGCTGGCAACTGACGGTTTTGAGCTTTTCCATCGCGCCCACGCAGGCGGAATGCTGAGGGTTCCTAAATTGGTCACAGCAATGAGCGTGGGCGTTGTCTCTTGCGTCACGAGCAATTCGATGGGATTGGGTTGTAGTGTCAAACTCGAAATTCTCAGTCCGGCCAGGAAGCTGTCCTGTATTTCTTCCGTCGAGCGCGCGATATCGCTGATGCCCAGCTCATCGATGACGGCATCCAAATAATAGCTGCTGAAATCGGCGCCCAGTTGGAAAGTGGATTCGTTGACAAAATTGAGCGGAACAGGAACTTGATATTCGTTCAGCAACAGGCCATCAACATAGAGCTTCAGCAAATCACTTTTCCAGGTGAAGGCCGCATGATGCCATTGCCCGGCCTGCCAGGCGCTGACATTGAATGCGACGCCAACCTCGGGGCTGCCAACACCGAAGCGATTAAAAATGCTGCGCCAATTATTGGCGCCATCTTTGGCAAAATACATCCCGCCGCCCACGCCAAATCTCAGCACGACGTAACCCTCTCCGTCATTGCCGTTCCATCGCGGCTTGATCCAAAACTCCAAAGTTCC
>JBOHQZ010000559.1:0-4774 GCA_050732275.1 bacterium | reverse complement strand
GTTTTGAGGCGCGTGGAGCAAAGCGCGCTTAGAGCATAGCGCTGAGGGCAACGAGCATTGTCGTTGAGCAGTGTTTTACCCTCTGCTCTATGCCCTCAGCCCTCGGCCTCCTCCTCAAACCCCCGAATCCTTTTGCGCAAATCATTTAGTTGCTCGACAATAGCGCGCGTTTCCGGCGCGTGGCGCACTTCGTGATGCCAGTACGCTTTACCCAAATCTTCTTGTAAGCGTGGGCGCAGGGAGTTGGCAGCACGGGCTTGCGTATTCAATTGCTGCACGAAAAGCGGAATCTGCTGATTCGGGTGCAGCGTCAGCCCCACGCCTTCGCTTTCGAGCTTGCTTTCGACCTCGCGTTTTTGCGCGAGCAAATTTTCCATTTCGACGCGGCGGCGCTCCAGCTCGGCGGTGACACCGGCAATACGCACCTTGATCGGCTCGAGATCGTCGTGCTCGAATTGGTGCGCGCCGGCTTTCCAGAAATCTTCACCGACCGCCTCTGTTGCGGCTTGCAAGCGTTTTTCATCGCCGGCGATTTGCGTGCGCAACGAGATAATTTCGACCTGCCGTTTTGATTTATCGAGCACGTTGCCAGCTTGCGCTTCGAGGCGGTTGATCTCGCTTTGGCGGTCGGCAATTACCACGTGATATTGCAGCGCCTTGGCAAAAATCTTTTGTAATGCATTGTGCTTGGGAATCTCCGGCAACAAGGCTTGAAAAGCCGCTCTGCCGATTTCTCTGAAATGCTCTTCCAACGCCGCGTTGGCGGTTTTCTGTTTCTGCTGGCAAACCTGAATTTTGCTCTCGACTTTTTCCCACTCATCCTTGCCGGCGTTGAGGCGGGCGATCTTGCTCTCCAAATCCGCAGCCGTGGTGCGGGTGCGCGCCAATTGCAGATAAGCTTTGCTGATGGTGTCGGCCTCGCTCGCCGGCGGTTTCAAGCTTATCAAGTCAAAAACCACTTTCCCCAGCTCGCGCAGAATTTTTCTCTCTTCTTCCTTGGCCTCGGAAAATTCCCGAATCTCCTGATAGCTCGGCAAAAACGCCTGCTCGTAGTGGCGCTGCTGCTCGAAATCCGCGTACAAATCCGGAAAATGATCCTGGCAAAACTGCGCGAGCTGCGCGAAGCGCTGCACCAGCGGCGGCGAGCTTGCCGAGAGCTCGGCGAAAAAGCCAAAGAACCCGTGACCCAAATCTTGTGCTTGCTGCTCCATTTGATCAAAGTGCAACCGGTGGTGCAGTTGATCTCCCACCGCCAATTTCTTCATCGCTTCAGCGGCATCGATGAGCGAGAGATTCAGCGCCAGCCCGATTCGATCCGCCGAATACTGTGTCATTCGGCAATAGTAATTGAACAAAGGACGCAGGAGCGGGTTCCAACGAGTCAATTGCAAAAGCCAGCGATTCACCGGCCAGCCGCTTTCGCGCGTGCGCAAAAGCCCGATCATTCGGCCCACCAGCCAGAGCAGTTGGCCGATCTGGTTGCGCTCGATCATCGCTGCGACGAGGTTTTCGCGCAGCAGCAAAACGCGGCAGCCGGGGAAACCCCGCCATTTTGCCGCATCGGCGCGGTCGTGTACGACATAAATTTGCAAAGGCTGGCGATATAGCAAATTTTGCGCGACGACATTTTGGATGTAATAAATTTCCGGAAAATTTTTCTCACTGGCGCGCGGATACTGTCCGGCCATCCGCGCTTCGACCATGCGGCCAACCAGCCAAGAGATGCCAATGGCGAGCGCCACGGACAAATAGCCGGCCGCGAGCGGGCGCGGATAAAGCGCGGTCAAGGCCGCCAGCGCAATGAGCGACAACAGTGCGGCGGCCAAATTCAACTTGTAAGCAAAGGCCTCACGCGGATGGCGCAATTTTTCCAGCTCCACCGCGCGATTCACCAGTATCTTCGCGGGCGGAATCTTATGCAGCATTTTTCTCCCTCGCAAAATGCAATCAGCAAAACCGAATCCGACTTTTTTAAATGATACGAAACCTCAGGATGGTTGTCAAGGGGCAGGTGAAAAAAGTTGGTGTAAAAAGTTGGCAAAAAAGAATTGACATTCGAGCCGCCGTTCCGTATCTTGATATGAATTTGTTGCAACGCAGGAAGTGGAGGCCGTGCAGTTCTATTTGTTGTGTTGGGTTTTCCCTCTCCAATTGCAGAACACTGAATGAGAATTTTTTGATCATCGCTGGAGCGCCGTATGTTAACTCTCCGTCTCACGCAATTTACCGAAGCCGAAGACAAATACCGCGTCGAAGTGGCGCTGGAGGGCGATGGTGTGCCCCGGCAGACCGCGACTTCTCCCCTCAACTTCAAGCTCACCCCGCAAGAGCAGGAAGATCTGCGCTGGTATCTCGAAGACTTTCTCGAACAGCCTTACGAAGCAGAGCAAAAGATTGCCGCTCGTATTGAAAAACACATGGCTGAAATCGGCGTCAAGTTATTCAACGCCGTGTTTCAAGCCAATGCCGATGCCTGCGATTTGTGGGCGACGTTGCGGGACAAGCTCGACGACACCCGCGTTGAAATCATCGTCGGCGTCACCGAAGCCACCGCCATTCCGTGGGAACTTTTGCGCGACCCCAAGACCGATGCCGCGCTGGCTTTGCGTGCCCAAGCCTTCGTGCGCAGCCAGCTACAAGCAGCGCAACGTCCGCAACTCCCCAGCAAAAACTCCGGCCCCATTCGCATTCTGCTAGTCATCTGCCGTCCGGCCGGCAGAGAAGATGTTCCCTTCCGCTCGGTTGCCAGCTTCCTCATCAAAGGCTTGAGCGCCAGCGCCGCCCAAGCCTTTCAATTGGACGTGCTGCGGCCACCGACCTTTGAGCAACTCAACAAGACCTTGCGCAGCGCCAAAGCCGGCGGCAAACCGTATCACGTCGTGCATTTTGACGGCCACGGCGATTTCTTCGACATGGGGAATTTGTTTGTCAATTGGAAGGACAAAACAGAAGAAGAGATCATGCAGCTTTTGGCTTCTTTGATTAATTTCGATCCCAACCGTTTTTCTCCTCAAGCCATCTATCCACAAACGCCACGTGAAGGTCGTCGGGGTTATCTCGCTTTTGAAAATCCGAAAAGCGTGCACAACCTGCGTTTTGTCGATGGGCAGGAATTGGGCAAGCTCCTCGCAGAAACAGACGTGCCGGCTTTGATGCTCAATGCCTGTCGCTCGGCGTATGCTGAAGCACCCACAGCGCCTCTGCCAACTGAAGACGACCCTAACACCCAAGTGCGTGCTTTCGGTTCATTCACCCAAGAGATTATGGATGCTGGCGCGGCCGGCGTCGTTGCCATGCGCTATACGGTTTACGTTGTCACGGCGGCGCAGTTTGTGGCCGACTTGTATGCTGCGCTGACGCAAGGTTATTCCCTCGGTGAGGCGGTTACCCTGGGTCGTAAGCAACTCGCCGCCGATCCCAATCGGTCTATTGCCTACGACCCCCGGCCGCTGCAAGATTGGCCGGTGCCGGTGGTATATGAAGCGGCGCCGATTAAACTTTTCCCCAAGCCGAAACAGGTCAAGAAGCTGAGCATAACTCTTAAAGCCGGCGCCGCCACCACTCCGCACACGCGGAGCAGCCTCGCGCCGAATCTGCCGGCGCAGCCCGATGCCGGTTTCTATGGCCGCGATGAGACCCTGCTCGGCCTCGACCGCGCCTTTGACCAGCATGCTGCTGCATGCCTTTGCCGGCAGCGGCAAAACCACCACGGCCGCGGAGTTTGCCCGCTGGTATAGCCTCACCGGCGGCGTGCAAGGCCCGGTGCTGTTCACTTCGTTTGAGCAATACAAGTCGCTGCCCCGCGTGCTCGATCAAATCGGTGCGGTGTTTGGGACGGCGTTGGAGCAAAGCGGCGTTCATTGGCTGGCGCTGAGCGACGCCGACCGCCGGAGCGTGGCGCTACAAGTGCTCAAACAAATTCCGGTGTTGTGGATTTGGGACAATGTAGAACCGGTGGCCGGCTTCCCGGCGGGCACGGCCTCGGCGTGGAACACTGCCGAGCAAAAGGAGTTGAAGGATTTTTTATCCGCCTGCCGCGACACCAAAGCCAAAGTGTTGCTCACCTCGCGGCGCGACGAGCAGGCTTGGCTCGGTGATTTAGCCGTGCGCCTTCACGTGCCAGCCATGCCCATGCAAGAGCGCGTGCAACTGGCGCGGGCACTGGCGGAAAAGCACAACCGCCGTTTGACCGAGGTGGAAGACTGGCGGCCGCTGTTGCAGTTTACCCAGGGCAATCCCCTGACCATTACCGTGCTCGTGGGCCAAGCCCTGCGCGACTTGGCGCAGTCGGAGCATTGGTATCGCCGCAGCCTGGAACTCAGCGACGAGCGCGACCGGTTGGTGCGTGGCAAGTGTAACAACCGACTTGGAATGGTGGCTTACGAACGTTTCAGAGAAGCCCGCGCTACCAAACAGCCGAAAGCCGAACTACTCAGCCACCTCAACGCCGCTGTGGAATTCTGTCACCAAGCGCTTGACCTGTTACCGGAGAATGCAGTGGATGATTTGGCCGTGCTGCACAACATGCTGGGCAGCATTTATGGAGATGTTGGTGATCTCGATCGTGCCTTGACGCATTACCGTGAGTCCATTCGGTACAAAGAAGCTGCAGACAATACTTACGGTGCTGGTATTACTCGTTTCAATGTTGCATATGACACAACGCGGACGAGCCCACGGCCGTAGGCCGCAACCAAACAGGTTTAATCAGCTCAATCCGCTTTATCCGCATACAAAAAATAGTAAGCGGATTGAGCTGATTAAGCGGATAAAT
>JBOHQZ010000558.1:0-4788 GCA_050732275.1 bacterium | reverse complement strand
GTTTGGAGTCATTAGAATAGTCGTCGCGGCAGAGGTACGTCTATTTGATGGCGTATATCGGAAAATTTTGTAATTTTCGTGCAAAATTCAGGTACTATCTTTGGCGATTGTAAGCCTTTCCGTAGGAGAATCTGTCCCAATGCCAACATTCCCATTCATCCGATAAATATTCGCCCCGCTATGCCTCCACGTCGTATCCGCCAGTGAAGCCACCGAAACACTCGCCGTATCCGCACGCAACGAGTTAAAGCTGTATCCCACACTCGTCAGCGCAATGCGTGGGGAAAGCTCCGGCTCATTGCCAACTTGAATGCCCAGCCAGTATTGTTTATCAAATTTGACCGCTGCGCCAAATGGGGTTTGCTCGCCCAATACGGTTGAAAAGAGACCGTTCTTCACGGGCAAACTTTTTGATTCAGACCAAATCGCCGTGCCGCCGGTTGGCGAGGTGTAAAGTCGAAAGGTGAAGGAGTAACTTCCATCCGGTCTCGGGTTGCCGGCGTTATCCGTGAGCACGCCCTGGTAGGAAAGCGTGCGGGGGATTTGGGCGTGGAGCATATCTCCCTCTACGACACAAATAAAAAGCGTTGCGAAAACAAAGACGAAGTTTTTCATAAACGCCTCCGCGTTGAAAGTTGATGGTTCTGCAAGGATTTTTGCTTGCCTTCTTCGTTTTTTCTGCTTAATTTGAAATGTTAATTTCTATGCGACCATGAAAGAGAAATTGCCATGACAACTCAAACCGTGACTCTTCAGGAAGCCCAAACCCGTCTGGCGGAATTGCTAACCCTTGCACAGACGGGCAATGAAATCATCATCGCCGATGGCGGCCAACCGTTGGCGCGTTTAGTCCCCATTGCCGGATCAAAACCACCTCGCCGTGTCGCCGGATTGGATCGCGGCAAAATTTGGATGAGTGATGATTTCGACGCGCCGCTGCCGGACGAATTTTGGACCGGCGAAAAATGAAACTGCTTTTGGATTCACATGCCTTCATCTGGTGGAGCAGCGAACCGGAGAAACTCTCGGCGCGTGCGCGCGCCTGTTGTGAAGACAGCAGCAACATTTTGATGCTCAGCGTCGCCAGCGTCTGGGAAATGCAGATCAAGCTGCAGCTTGGAAAATTACAGCTTGTTGCGCCCTTGCAAACCTTGATCGAAAATCAACAGCGAAGCAACGACTTGCAAATTTTGCGCATTGCCATCGAGCATGCGTTTGCATTGGATACGTTGCCTCTTCACCACAAAGACCCATTTGACAGAATGTTGATTGCGCAGTCAAATGTAGAAGAACTCTTTGTCGTCACCAAAGATGAAATTTTTTCAGCATATCCTGTGAAGCTAATCTGGTGAAGTGGTCACTGCAAATTCACCAGCACTAGTACCAACCCCTCCCCATTTTCCAACTTCGACATCGCCTTGCCGATGATCGTGCCGTGCGAGCGAGCAACATCCGTCGCCTTCATCGCATGCCCCGGAACCTCCGACGTCGTCAGCAAATCCCCCGGCTTGATGGGGCCGTTGGCGGCGGTGGCCAAAGCATACACCCGACCGCTGAGCGCAACGTTCTGCCCGCCTTCCATCACACCTTCTTGCGTGAGCGTTAAGCCTGGATTGATGCCGCCCGCGCCGCTCACCACGCCGGCCACGCGTTTGTCGTAAGCTTGATCACTCAATTTCAATTGGCCAGGATTCTCCTCGTCAATGATCACCAACGCGCCTTTGGGAATGGGCTGGCTCTCGGAAATCTCGAATGGCTCAGCAAGATCGGAGCCGCCGGTGATGGCTAATACTTTGGTAGTCGTCGTTCCTTCCACATGGAGTTTAGTAGTTGGACTGGTTGTGCCGATGCCGACGTTGCCGGACGCATTCGCCACATGGACTCGTTCGGCGCCTCCCGTCCGAAGGCCAAAGTCAAGCCCCGGAGCGGTATCTATGTAGGGATCGCTCGACGAGCTTCCTCCGAACAGCTCGAGGTAATTTTGAGAATTGCCAGGTCGCAGCACACGCAGGATGCCGGTAGCGCCGTCGATTTGTGTCATGCCACCAGTCTTGATGTTCAAACCCTGACCAGTCGCGGTTTCGATTGCTGGATCGCTCGACGAGCTTCCTCCAAACAACGCGAGGTAGTGTTGAGGATTGCCAGGCCGCAGCACACGCACGAAGCCGGTAGCGCCGTCGATTTGCACCATACCGCCGGTCTTGATGTTCAAACCCTGCCCAACCGCTGTTTCGATCGCTGGATCTGTGGAGGAGCTTCCGCCGAAAAGCTCGATATAGTGCTGGGAATCGCCTACTCGCGATACTAGCAATCTTTCGATCACTTCAAGTGTCCGTCCCGGCGACATCGTCCCAATGCCGACGTTACCGTTCATCCGATAGATATTCGCCCCGCTATGCCTCCACGTCGTATCCGCCAGCGAAGCCACCGAAACACTCGCCGTGTCCGCGCGCAACGAGCTGAAGCTGTATCCCACACTCGTCAGCGCAATGCGCGGGGCGAGTTCCGGCTCACTGCCACTTGAATGCCCAGCCAATATTGTTGGTCAAATTTGACTGCGGCGCCAAATGGCGTTTGCTCGCCCAACACGGTGGAAAAGAGGCCGTTCTTCACGGGCAAACTTTTTGATTCAGACCAAATCGCCGTGCCGCCGGTGGGCGAGGTGTAAAGTCGAAACGTGAAAGTGTAATTGCCATCCGGCCTCGGCTTGTCGGCGTTATCCGTGAGCACGCCTTGGTAGGAAAGCGTGCGGGGGATTTGGGCGTGGGAAATTAATGGAAAGGTGAGCGCGAGCAGAGCCGCGAGAAAAACGAAGCGCGTCTTCATGATGTCCTCCTGTAAGTGGATGCGCCAATAAAAATAAATAGGAATAAACGGCATCAAAGGCTAATTTAGCCGAATGCCGTTACCTCAAAACGTTATAAACGCTGGTCGCGCTCCAGCTCACAGCCGGTCCATCGACGAGTTAAAGCTGCAAACAATCCATTTGGGGTGGGATAATAATAAAAAGCTCCTCACTCTAAAAGCAGGTTTGCGAATTTAAATGATCCCACGTTAAAAAGCAAGCAAAAAAAGTCACTATTTCTTGTCAGGCGTTCTTTTTGTAACCTCGCCATTGAAGTAATAGCCTGAGTCGCTGAAATATTGACAATCTTTACGATTTTTTTATTTTTTCCCATCTACCGGCTTTGGCTTCATTTTGCGGAAAGGATTTTAGCTCGTGCATGGCGATCCTTCAAATTTTTGAAAAACTCTGCCGCGCCGGCCTAAGCTCACATATAACCCCAACGGGTCATTTTTATTTGTGGCACAACCATCAGGCCATTATACAGTTTTTCGATTAAACGAAAAATACCATGATACGTCTTTTTGAAAAATTCCGTGAGCTAATAATGCTGTTTGATGGCAGCTTGTCCACGTTAAGAGGAGTGAAGAATGAAGCGCTATAAACAACTCGTTTGGATTTATTGTTGTCTCATTTTTATCGCTGCCGGTGCACGCGCCCAAGATCTCAAATACATCGAATACGACACCGACCTGATTCCAGGCCAGGTTTACAAGGAGCGGCGCGAAAAGCTCATGCAGCAAATCGGCAATGAGGCAGTTGCTATTTTTTATACCAATCCAGAAAGAAATCGCAATGCGGATTTGGATTTTCCTTACGCGCCGAACAGCGATTTTTATTATTTGACCGGCTTCCGCGAGCCGAATGCGATTCTCGTGCTGGCGCCAAAGGGAACCAACGTCCGCAGTTTGGAAGACAGCACGAAAACGGTGACGGTGCGCGAGCTTTTGTTCGTGCAACAGCGCAATCTGGTTGCCGAAAAATGGAACGGCCGGCGTTACGGACCGGCGGGCGCGATGAAGCTCCGAGGCTTCGAGTACGCCACCACCAACGATAAATTCAAGACGATGTTGCCTTCTCTTTTATGGTCTGCTTCGGCAAAGGCTTTGTACGCACCGACGTTTCGCTCCGATCTCGCTGGTGAAATTGTGGAATTGCTCCAGCCTCTAAAGTCGATGGTTGAACAATGGAGCGGATATGTCGAGATTCGCGATCCCATCGCGCTCGTGCGCAAAATGCGCGTGGTCAAATCGCCCGAAGAAATTGCCGTGCTGGCCAAAGCCACCGAGATCAGCGCCGCGGCGCATCGCCAGGCCATGATGTCGGTGGAGCCAGGCATGGGCGAGTATGAATTGGAGGCTGTTTACGAATATGTTTTCCGCAAGCTCGGCGCGGAGCAGAACGGTTATCCGTGCATCGTCGCCTCGGGAGAAAATTCGGTCATTCTTCATTACAACACCAACCGCCGCAAAATCAAAGATGGCGATGTGGTGCTCGCCGATTGCGCGGCGGAGTATCGCGGCTATTCGAGTGATATCACGCGCACCTATCCTGCCAACGGCAAATTCTCTAAAGCCCAGCGCGAAATTTATCAGATCGTGCTTGACGCGCAGAAAGCCGCGATTGCCGCGATCAAGCCAGGTGTTGCCTGGCAGGAAGCTTCAAAAAAAGCGGATGAAGTTTTGACTGAGGGCTTATTCAAGCTTGGCGTGATCAAAGAGAAGAGCACGCCGGCGATGAAGAAATTTTATTATCACGGCCTCGGCCATCCCGTCGGCCTCAACGTGCATGATGTGGGACAACCCATCATGGAAGCGGGAATGGTTTACACGGTGGAGCCAGGCATCTACATCGCTGAAGGCATTGCCGGCGTCGATCCGGCGTATTACAACATCGGCGTGCGCATTGAAGACGTGATTCTCGTGACGGCAGACGGCAACAAG
>JBOHQZ010000557.1:0-4793 GCA_050732275.1 bacterium | reverse complement strand
ATGCACGACGAGGTTGCGAATATATCCGGAAAAATCGATGGAAGTCAGGTCTTCGGATTGATACAGTTTGTCGTGAATGAGCGCCAGGGCTTTGAGGCGGTTTTGGCTCTCCATAAACACGCGCCGCGCCGGCTCGTCAATAATGTATCCGGCTTGCAGATTGAGCAAGCTCGAAATAACTTGCAAATTGTTGGTGACGCGGTGGCTCATTTCCTTGATGAGCGCCTCTTTTTCCTTGAGCGAGGCTTTGACTTGCTCTTCCGCGCGTTTGCGTTCGGTGACGTCGAGCGCGATGCCGATGACGCCGAGCAATTTGCCCTCGGTGTCGCGCAATACCTCGACCTGGCTATCAAACGTGCGCGCTTGCCAGTGCAGTTCATAGTTAACCGATTCGCCTTGCAGGGCGCGCAAATGAGCCGCGATGGGGAAAAACTCCGGTTTGGTGGTTTGAAAATAATCATATAATGTCAATCCCACCACTTGATTCGATTGCAGGCCCAATGTCGATAATCCCATGCCTAACGAGGAAGTGAAACGAAGCTCGGTATCGGTTGTCCACAATACCGCCGGCATTTGATTGGTCATCAAACGAAGCCTGGCCTCACTTTGCATCAAATCACGCTTGGAGTGCTCTGCGGTGCGATGCGCCTCCTCAGCGACGGCGAGAGCGATTTTAAGCTCGGCCGTGCTGATCTCATCTTGCAAACGCAGGCGCTCGAGCCGCTTCATCGTTCGCACGCGAACGATGTGTATCAAAACCGCGAGCACGGTGGCGGTGAAGAGTGCAAATCCAAAATGCTGCCAGGTCGGGGAAAAACCGTTTATCCAAGCGAGGCTTGCCCACCCGCCGAGTGTCAGCAAAATGATCAGCCCCAGCCAACCGGTCGATAGAAAAAAAACGCCCACACCGACGATGAGCAGCACAAGGTTGGTCGTCTGTTGCGGCTCAGCAGTGAGAAAAAGGTGCAACAGGCTGTTGACGAGAACCACAGCGGCGATGATCGCCCCCAGTGGATGCGCCCAGCGCTCGGGAACCGGCTTCCGGCCAATGGCGAGACGGAGGAAGAACAATCCTCCCGCGGTCCCCGTTGCCATCAAACTCATCGGCAAAGCGACCGGGGTCGGCAGAATGACCAAATGGCTAATGGCAAAAATGGCGTACAGCGCGCTCAACCCGGCCGTAATCGGTAGCAGGCTGTCCCGCACCATGAGATTGAGCGCTGCGCGTAAATCCGCCGCAGAAACCGGCGAACTAGGTTCCGGCTTCCTTTCCGGATTTTTAGAAAGGGAGGTCGAGGCGACTGTGGACTCCATCAGAAACTCCTTGCGCAGCGAAACCGTTATGAGGAGAAAGCAAAATTTTGAAAGTCGTTCCCTGGCTTCGATCCAGCTCGAGCTTGCCGTCGAGCTGATCGGTGAGCGTGCTGACCAACTGCAAACCTAAAGATTCGGTATTGCGAAAGTCGATTGCGGAAGGCAAACCGGCGCCATTGTCACCGACGATCAACACCAGCTTGCCTTCCGGATTCTCGTGCAGGTCGATGCGGATTTCACCGGCCGTTCCCCGCGGAAAGGCATGTTTCAACGAGTTGGAGACCAGCTCGTTGATGATCAGGCCGCAAGGAATGGCGGTATCGATATCGAGCAGAATTTTATCGACATTGACCTTCAAGCTGACGCCGTGAGACTGCACGCTATAAGAGCGCAACAGGTGCGCGGTTAAATGGCGAATGTAATCCGCAAAATCGATGCGCGCCAGATCTTTGGATTGATAAAGCTTTTCGTGAATGAGCGCCATGGATTTGACGCGGTTCCGGCTCTCCTTGAACATTTCGCCGGCCTGCTCATCCTGAATGTAGCCGGATTGCAGGTTCAGCAGACTCGAAATGATTTGCAAATTGTTCTTGACGCGGTGATGAATCTCTTTGAGCAGAACTTCCTTCTCTTTGAGCGAGCCTTTAATGCGCTCTTCGGCTTGTTTACGCGAGGTAATATCGCGCGCCGAGAGCAGAATTCGATGAATCGCATTGCCGCGGCCGAGAATCCCGGACATGATCGCTTCAACTTCGATCCAATCGCCGTTCTTCGTCGCCAAACGGAGCTCGAGCGTTTTGCGGCTGCCGGAGGCCATCAGGCCGTTGATCGCGGCCAGCGCCGGTGGAATGTCATCGGCGTGGACGAATTTGAAAAGATTTTTATGCACCAGATCATTCGGCGTATGGCCGATAACGTAATAATGTGACGGCGAAGCATAGATGACGTTGCCATCGAGATCGAGCAGCTCGATCAAATCAAATGAATTTTCCGCCAGCAGCCGATAGCGCTCCTCGCTTTCGCGCAAAGCCTCCTCGGCCCATTTGCGCTCGGTAATATCAGCAAACGAAAGCACGACGGCGTAGGGCTTTTGTTCCGGCACCCGCCCCAGCGGATGCGAATTGATCGAAAGCCAGGTCATCTCGCCGCTGGGCTTGTATATGCCCATGATCACGTTCGCGCAGGGCTTGCCGGTTTTCAGCGTGACCATGGCCGGGTGCATCTCGCTTTGAAAAGGCGAGCCGTCTTCGTGAATCGTATGCCAGGTCGGATCGACCACGGTCAGCCTGAACATTTGTTTTTGCGGAAAGCCGAGGATGCGCTCGGCGCTGATGTTGCAGGCTAGTATACGGCCGTCGGCGTCCTGGAGAACGATGCCGTCATCCATCGCCGAGATCACCGAGCGATACCGGGCTTCGCTCTCGCGCAACGCTTCTTCGGCATGCCGGCGCTCCGTGAAATCACGCAGAATGCCTTCGTGGTAAATGACTTTGCCGGCGTTGTCGTAAATCAGGCGGCCATGATCCTCCACCCAAACTTCTTGGCCGTCTTGTCGACGCAGGCGAAACACGTCGATTTCATCGCCGCCGGCTCTTCGCAAAGCGTCAACGACCGCTTCTCTTTCTTGCACGTCGAAGTAGAGAGACTTTTTGATGTCGATTGCCAAAAGCTCGTCTTTGCTCGCGTAACCCAGCATTTTGAGCATCGCCGGATTGACGTCGATGAATTTTCCTTCCGGCGTGCTGCGATAAACACCGTCGGGCAAGCGCTCGATCAAAGTGCGGTAGCGTTCCTCGGATTGGCTAAGCGCTTCTTCCACTTGCTTGCGCGCCGTAATATCTTGCGTCTGCGTAATGAAATATAACGGATTGCCCTTGGCCTCGCGAACCAGCGCGCCGCTCAATAACACCCAAACGACGTGCCCATTCTTGTGAATGTAGCGCTTTTCAATTTGGTACGCGCTGATCTCGCCGGCCAACACCTGCTGAAAAATACTGACGTTGCTGCTGATGTCGTCCAAATGGGTGATGGAACGGAAATCGAGCTCCAACAATTCCTGTTCGGAATAACCGAGCATTTTGCACAAGGAATGATTGACCTGCAAAAACCTGCCGTCGATCCCCACTAGTGCTATGCCGGTTGTCGCATGAGCAAAGGCGCTGCGAAACAATTCTTCGCTTTCGCGCAGCTTGTCTTCCATCTGTTTGCGCTCGGTGATGTCGATGCACGAGCCGATATAGCCGGCGAAACTGCCATGCGGCAAAAAACGCGGAATCCCCGTGGCCAACACCCAGCGATGCTGGCCGTCGAAGCGCTGCAAGCGAAATTCCATATTGAACTCTTGGCGCTGATCGAACGCCGCGTTGTAAGCCGCCAAACAGGGCTGCCGATCGTCGGCGTGGATATAATCGGCCCAGCCGTGGCCAAGCTCTTTTTCCAGTGGCCGTCCGGAAAATTCGAACCAGCGTTTATTGAAATAATGCCAGCGCTTATCCGGGCCGGACATCCAAATCATAATCGGCACCGTATCCGCCATGTTTTGAAAGCGTTCTTCGCTTTCGCGCAGCGCCTGCTCGGCGCGCATACGCTTGCTGATATTGCGCGCGATGCCTTCGATGGCGATAACCTCGCCGGAAGAATCGTAAATCGGCATGATACGCTGCTCGGTCCAAACCACCGTTCCATCCTTGTGAAGCCAGCGTAAATTCAAATCGGTAATATTCTCCGGCGGCGATTGCCGCAGCGACTCGAGCAGGATACGGTCTTCAGGATGTGTCAACTTAAACACCAGATCCGGATCAGCGTAAAGCTCTTGCGACGCATAGCCGATGGCGTCGGTCATCGCCGGACTCACATACTCAAAGCCGGGCGACGGCGTAAGGCGATAGCGATAGATCGGATCGGGCGCATTTTCAACCAGCCGCCGGAAACGCTCTTCATTTTCACGCAGCGCCTTTTCCGCCAGCTTGCGCTTGGAAAGATCGTGTTGGTACAAGCGTAGAACGATGCTGAGCGCGAGCGCCATAAGACAAGAGGCGATCACGAGCAGCTTCAAATTGCGCCATTTTTGCAGCAGCGCCGCTGAGGCATCCGCCTGCCGGCTGCGAATCTGCTGAACGGCGGCTTTAATTTCATCGATGGCGAGATGAAATGTCATGCCCCAGCTTTTTGCCGCCGCCGATTTTGGCTTCGCCACAATCGCTGTGGTGTGGAGGCTATCCATTCGACTCACCAACCCCTCGACTTTGATCATGAAAGATTGAATGTCTTGGTCGGTGATTGTGCTCGAATCCAGCGTTTGCGCCTCAGTCCGATAATGCGATAAAAGCCTTCGCCATTGCGCGGCAGCGCTGTCACGATTGACATGGCTTACGGTCGCCCATTTGTCAAGCTCACGGAGGGATTGCTCGACCGCGTACAGCTTGTTGATCAAGTTCACGTTGGCGCCAATCTCAGCTTGCTGCCGATTCACCGAAAAA
>JBOHQZ010000556.1:0-4795 GCA_050732275.1 bacterium | reverse complement strand
GCCCCAATACACAAAACTGAAATTCGAGTCCATCTCCACAGTCTTGTGAAATTGTTCAATGGCGCGATCATATTGGCGCGACCAGTAATAAGCCCATCCCAGCTCGGCGTTAATGATAAGCGAGAGCGGATCGAGCTCCGGAGCGCGTTGGGTTTCCACGATAGCTTTTTCGGCTTGCCCGATGCTCTGCAAGTAATGGCCAAGAAAATGGCGTACATCATCTCGTGCTCATATTCTCCTTTAAATGGCAATTGCCCGGTGATCATTTCATAAAGCATGGCTCCCAGCGCCCAAATATCGGCGCGTTGATCCACGGTATTTTCACCGCGTATTTGCTCCGGCGACATATAAGCCACGGTGCCCAGCATGGAGCCTGTTTTGGTAAGCTGCGCCTGACCGGCCAATTTGGCGAGGCCGAAATCCAAAATTTTTACGATGCCATCTTTAGTGATGATCACATTGGCGGGCTTGAGATCGCGATGCATAATGCCATGCTCATGCGCATGTGCCAAACCTTGCGCAATTTGAATGGCGATATCGTTTGTCCAATCATAATGGTATATAACGCATCGTTGTGCGCAATTCCGGCCCCATTCCTTTCGTCAAGGTTTAGGAGCGCGTGCGTAAAGAATTGCCATCACAACAGGAGTTACAAGCTCGATACTCATAAGCATGGTAAATGCCGGGTGTGGCGCCCCAATAAGAATATGCGAAAGCGCTCTTCCTACGCCCCCTATGAAAAACATCCCCATAAGTATTGGGACGTGACGTAATCGTGCAAGCATATTCCGAGCGACCCACAAGGCGAGCACACCGTAACTCAGCCAAAAGATCGAGTAGAAACGCAACTCGTTGTCAATCGTCGGGGAAATCGTCGCCGGGTCTGCTTGAAGGGATTCCCCCATTGCGAAGTTGAACGCGGATTCCGTCAACTGGATGAATTGCACGCCCATGAGAAAGACCATGGCGCCAATGCCAACGGCCGCCATCCCCAACGCCACCATCAAAACTTGCATGATACGATGCTCAATTCGCAGGGCGCTCATCGCGGCTTCCTTTTGATTAAGATTTTCGGCCTCCCGCAGGATAAAAATCAAGCTCACACGGCCGGCAATCTTTCCCATTCACTCAAGTACATCATCGGCAAATCACGCGGCGCTTCCGGCAAATTGCAAATCAATTCGAGCAAGTTGCCGTCCGGATCTTTGAAAAAGACGGAGCAGTTTGCCTGCATTGGCCGCGCAACCGGCTCAAGCGGCGCAAATTCCTTGTGGCGCACCGGCGTGATGCCGAGTTGCTGCAACCACGCGAAGGAGCGCTTCATGTCCGCATAATCGATTTGAAAAGCGAGGTGCTTCGTCGCAATCTGCGGAATCTCCGCTTGCCAGAGGCCGATCCAGCTTTGCCTCGGCACGATCCACATAAATGCGGTATTGCCTTCTTGCAGAGCAAGCTGCAATCCGAGTTTCCGGTAAAACTCGATGGCGCGCGCCAGATCGCTGACTTGCAAATGCACTTCGTATAAGCCTTTGATCATGCTGCGTCACTTCTGCTTGTAAGGAAGCGAGGCTTGGAAAATCCGCCGGATCGAACAATGAACGTTATGTTTCCGGGCTTCGACGTCGCGCCCTATTTCAGCCAGAAGTTGCTTGAGCAGCGCAACGACCTCGTCACGGGCCTTGGGATAGTTCTCGCTCAATGCAGAGACATGATCCCAACGCTTGACGACGGCATCAACTGCTTCGAGCGCTGCAACCCCAAACGTCACAACGTACTCCGCGCCGGCAAGATCATTGACACCGAGAGCCGTTGGTTGATAGGCGGAAACATCAAAGCCTTCAGCAGCCAACGCAGTTACAATCGACTGCGGCACTGCATCCTTGGGCGTTAGGCCGCGCGCGGCCACGCGAACCGGCAGACCGCGCTCCGTCGCCATGCGCTCAAAGTGCATTGCCGCCACCAGACTCTTGGCGTAGCCATACTGGCAGACGAAAACGACGTCAATTTGCTCGCGGTTTTAGGGATTTGTCGAATCGGATTTAGACGCAGAGCCGCAGCCCACAAAAACCGCAATGGCAGCGAACGCAAAAGTTGCAATGATCATGTGACCACCATTTTTGTACGTGTGCGTTCCAACCGGATTTCTTTCAAACCCGGAAGGTCGACGACCATCCAAATTCTTCGCAAGGGAGTGTGGACTTTCTAATCCGCACAACGCACTGCGGCCTAGAAAGTCCGCGCTCCTCTTTTGATGATCAATATTGGACTACTCTCCTTTTTCCACCGGCACGCCGACGAGATTGCCCCACTCCGTCCACGAACCGTCGTAGTTCTTGACGTTTTTGTAGCCGAGCAGGTATTTCAACACGAACCACGTGTGACTCGAGCGCTCGCCGATGCGGCAATAAGCGATCACTTCTTTATCCGGCGTGACGCCTTTGCTGACGTAAAGCGCCTGCAATTCCTCGTGGCTCTTAAAAGTGCCGTCATCGTTACACGCCTTTCCCCACGGAATATTTTTCGCGCCGGGAATGTGGCCGCCGCGTTGCGCGGTTTCAGGAAGTCCCGCCGGGGCCAGAACCTTTCCCGAATATTCATCCGGCGAGCGCACATCGACCAACACTGCGCCGTTTTTTATCGCGGCTTGCACTTGCGGCAAATACGCGCGCAAGGATTGATCGGCAGCGCCGGCTTTGTAGCTCGCGGCTTTCGGCATCGGCGTATCTTTGCTCAGCTCACGGCCTTCCGCGACCCACTTTTTGCGGCCGCCGTCCATGAGGCGAACGTCTTTGTGGCCGTAGATCTTCAACTGCCAGAACGCCCACGCCGCGAACCAGTTATTATTGTCGCCATACAAAATGATCGTGGTGTTATTGCCAATGCCGCTCTTGCTCAACAGCATTTCGAGATCGGCTTTGCTGATGATGTCACGACGAATGTTGTCGTTAAGCTGCGTTTGCCAATCCCAGCCAAGCGCGCCGGATATGTGGCCTTCGTGATACGTCGCGATGTTCGCATCGACTTCGACAATCACGACGTTCGGGTCATTCTTATGCTGAGCAACGTACTCAGTCGAAACCAGCACGTCGGAACGGGAATTGCCTTCCGTCTGTGTGGCCAAGCCGGCGACCGCTGCGATCACCGTAACGATTAAAATCAAACGAGTCAAACTCTTCATTGTAGATAGTCCTTTTTGTAAATGTACACTGAAGCCAATATAGGCAAAACGATTAAAACTTTTCCTTAATCGTTTTGCCCAAATAGTCTTGCCATAGCTTTTTTGCTTGAAAAACAAGATTACACTGAGTAGGCTTGCGCCTTGCCCTCTTATTTACTTCTTCCTGCTCGGGTCATCAGCAGGATTCACGTAGTTAATGTCGTATGGCCCGATGCCGTGCAACTGGATGATCGTTTCGCCTTGGTACTGGTTGAAATGGGGCTCGCCCTTGGGCAGCAGGGCGTAAGAGCCGGCAGGCAGGTCGCGGAGCTTTGCAGAGTCAAACTTCTTGCCCATGCCCAGACGGATAATGCCTTGGATCACTGTGATTTTCTCATCCATCGGATGCCAGTGGGGCGGAACGGAATAGCCGTCGGGCACCTCGGCCCGCAGGGTATATGGCGCTCCGGGTTTCGACGGGTCCCCCTCCAGCACCGCAAACTGCGCGCCGGGTGGCAATTTCGGTGAGGCGGACCCCCACTTCACGTCGTCCGGCCTAATCATCAAATGAGAAGGGTGAGTGTCGGTGGCCACGGACCCGGTCTTTTGCTCAGCTCTGTTTACTTGAGCAAAGTGTAGTGAGACCAGCGCCAGTAAAGCAAGAACTAAGATGCAAACCTGATATCTTTTCACGGTTTAATTCCTTCTGTAATGGGTCCAGTTATAGGTGAAGTAGCACAGACATCCTCGGACGCAGCCTTGTCTGCCGGCAGAATACCCAATGTCACTAACTTTTCTGAAAAGCATTGACAGAAAAATGTATGGCAAAAAATTTTCAGTTCCTCGTTGCCTTATATTAATATTTCTTTGATAATGCCAAACTCGTTTTTCTGCCAAAAATTTTTCTGTCATTGCGCAGCGCGCGGAGAGCATGAATACGCCACGCCCTCAGCCTTCCGTCCTAAGCGCCTTTCTCCACCGGCGCGGCGACGAGATTGCCCCACTCCGTCCAAGAGCCGTCGTAGTTTTTCACGTTCTTGAATCCGAGCAGGTATTTCAACACGAACCACGTGTGGCTGGAGCGCTCGCCGATGCGGCAATAAGCGATTACCTCTTTATCCGGCGTGATGCCTTTGTTGCCGTACAGCGCCTTCAATTCGTCAAAGCTCTTAAAGGTGCCGTCTTCGTTGCAAGCCGTCGCCCAGGGAATATTCTTTGCGCCGGGGATGTGACCGCCGCGCTGGCAGGTTTCCGGCAGCCCGGGAGGGGAAAGAATCTTGCCGGTAAATTCATCAACGGAACGCACGTCAACCATCGGTACGCCTTTCTTCATGGCTTCCTGCACTTGCGGCAGATACGCGCGCAACGATTGATCCGGCGCGCCGGCTTTGTAGCTGGCAGATTTTGGCAAAGGTTTGTCTTTGCTCATCTCCCGGCCCTCGGCAACCCACTTCTTACGGCCGCCGTCCATGATGCGCACGTCTTTGTGGCCGTAGATTTTCATTTGCCAAAGCGCCCATGCCGCAAACCAGTTGTTGTTGTCGCCATAAAGCACGACGGTCGTATCGTTGGAAATTCCGCCGGTGCGCATCAATTTTTCCATCTCGTCCTTCGGAATGATGTCGCGCTGCACCGTGT
>JBOHQZ010000555.1:0-4796 GCA_050732275.1 bacterium | reverse complement strand
GGCTGGCTATAATAAAAAAGGAGAATGAGTCCCCGGCAGGTGAAAAGCCAGTCACGCACCGGATGGAACCAGGAACGTGACATGCGTTGGATATAGTCGACACGGCTCTTATCCGGAAGGCGGCTGAAGCGGCGACGGGGTTGGGCAAAAAAGACAGCGGCGAGATCAAACATTCGCATGCCCCAGAGAAAAAGAGAACGCAGCAACGACGGCAGCTCGAATAAGAAGCGATCCAGTCGCTGCACGATCTTCGACTGAAAATGCGGCACTTCGGGGCCATCTGCCGGGATGATATGCGGCGCTAATTGAGCAAGAAGTTTTTCTTGCAGCGTGGAAAGAATTTTTCGGTGCATGATGACGTTAAATCATCACACGCCGAAAAAGAGGGAAAAGTTCCCGATAATTTTAAAATCGCGTGAATTCCTCCGCTACAGAAGAGAAAATTGTCATTCCGGAGGAATCTTCTTTCAATCCAGCACTGTGCTTGATCGTAACAAGATGCTTCCAGCATGACATTCAGATTAGTTGTCCACCAATCTGATAGCTTACAAATCTCGTGGAATCGCCTGGGCTACTTCAATCGTTCAATCGCTTTACGAGTCTCATCCGCGCGCTGTTTTGTTACGTCATCGTCACAAAGCCCGTCGAGAACGATTTTATATGCGTCGCGGGCTTGGCCGGACTTGCTCAGCGCCTCGAAAGCTTTGCCGAGATAAAAATGAATTTCTCCGCAGTCCTCGAGATTGGGGTACTTCGCCAGGGTTTTGTGCAACTTCACGACGGCGTTGGGATAATAGTGCTGATCATATAAAGCTTTCGCGCCGTTGCTTTCCTGTACCCAAATTTGTGATTCGTCTTCGGCGGCGCGGCGCGATGATTCGGCCTGCGACGTGCCATGAATAACACTGACGTTGCCGATGCGCAGGCGGGTTTTCTCCTGCCGTGCCGGAATTTGATTGACCTTGTTCGACATCAAATAGAGAAACATCTCGCGCTCCGTGATCTTGCGCAGATCGGCAATATCCAAAATCGCATAACCGCTCAGCCGAAAAGTAGCGCCGTCGGAAGTTTCCAAGACCACGGCAGACGCCTCACCCGTTAAAATCGTGTCGATCTCTTCCAGCCTCATGCCGGCTGCGGCGTGATGCCAAGTCTCTTCCACCCCGCGCCGGACTTTTACCTCGCCGGAGAGGCTTACAATTTTGACCGCCGGCGCGGCAGAAACAAATTGAGCCATTACGGCCAGAAGCAAAATGGACAACTGCATTCTTTTCAACATCGTTAAAACTCCTGATTCGTGAAACGTAATACGTAAAACGTAATTCGTAAGTTACGCATTACGCTTTACGTTTTACGCTGTCACTCCACCTCAATAATTTTCACCCAATTCTCTTCGAAGCCGCGGCGCACGAGGCCGTCTTGCAAATACTCCAACGCGCCAGCTTTCCACGCTTCGTCGAAGCCACTCGCCACCAACGTGGTTTCGACCGGAATCCAAATCGTGCTGTTGCCGCGCGAGTTCTCTCGAATCACGTAACGCTTCTCGTTGCTGCTGACCAAGCCACTCTGGTTTGACTGCACACCGGAGTCGAACAATAAATACAAATGCGCGATTTCTTTTTCCGGATCTCGCACCTCGACGAATGCGGTTTTGATTCCCGCGCTCTCCAGCAAAGAAGCATAAAGTACGACGAGATCATCACAGTCTCCGTGGCGAAGCTTCAGCGTCTCACTCGCATACTGCACTCGATCATCCCGATAGAACGGGATATTCGGGTCGCGGTGATATTGGATGTCCATTTCAGCAAGCGCGTCGAAGATGGCTTTGGCGAGACGAACATTTTCCGCGCCGGTGGAATCGCGGCGCGAGTTTTCTTTGGCCAACTTGCGGCTCAGCTTCAAAACGTTTTCATCATCCGGCGTAATGAAAAATCCCAGCTTATCCATCTCGCCGTTCCAGGCATTGCGGTTGTGAACCATGAGCTCGGCGCTGGTCGATTTTTTATGCGAACTGCCGGCGCGCGCTTCCACTTCGAGATCGAGCACCGCCGCCGTCCGCCGCGAAACGTCACGCAGATTCGAGCCAAAAATCGCCGTCACCGGAATATCCTTGGTTTCGCCGCGCGCGATGCGGGTATAGCCGCTGTCTTTTGGCCGCTCGGAATATCCCTTGACGTAACAGCGCACGTTGACTTCGATGGGATATCCCGCCATGTTTTTCACCGAGACGAGCGCCAACGGATAGGTATTGTAAAACTGATAATAGGCCGGATAGATATCGCGAACCACGACTTTGGTCTCTTTAATTTGAAAAACTTCGCGCTTGCGGCCCCACATGAAAGTGAAGCCCAGGCCAAATTCGGGGCCGCTGCCTCTTTCATTAGCCTGAAAATCAACAAAATGATATTTGGTGTCAAAATTCAAAGCGAACCAACTGCTCAAGAGAATATTCACGCCGCCGCCGGCATACGCGCCAAACCGCAAATCGCTCTCACTGTTCACTTCTTCGCCGGTTAAATTATTTTTGACGGTAACTGCCGTGGACCAGTAAGGACCGCCGCCGCCGGCTATATACGGCTGAAACGAGCTGGTGAATCGGCTTGGCAACAAGTCGTAGCGCAAACCGAAAAGGAATGGAATAATTGCCGAGATTTTCTCATTCGTAATGGCAGGATTATCGCTCTCGGTATGAATGCTAGCGGCCGCACCGAGACTGAATTCAAGAAACCAATTGCCATGGACGCGGGAAAAAAAGTAGAGCGACGATCCGACTCCGGCAATATCGACGACCGATCGTTGCTCACTATCCGACACCTGGATGCGCGTGGGCGTGTTGGCGATGTTCCAATAACTGCCGCGCACGCCGATGCCGGAGGAACGCGAAATGCCTTGGGCCAGCAGACAGGAATTACAAAACATTGCCGCGAAAATTATAATCACAGCAAGCGGCCGATCCTTCATAAGCTCCTCCGATCACCCTCACGTTAACTGATTCAATTGTTTACATATTCATAACGCAAAGAGTGCCAGCCAAGTTTCACGGTATGAATAATCTCTTCAAGCGTTGGGGTTGGTTCATTTAACCCAATTTGTGTAAATTCCTCTGCGCGAACTCGGAGCGCCCCGCTCTCAGCGGCGCAACGCTGAAGCATTGCACTCCGGTTTATGCCGTTAAATTCACAACCCGGTGACGCCGATACTGCCGTTGGTCGTTTTGAGCGTGATTTTTCCATCGCCGTTGGCAAGCCGGCCGCGAACGGATTTGGGAGTTGTGCTCGAATCAAGAATGACCAAGCCGGTGGTGTTGATCGTGCCATTCGCGACCTCGGCGGAAAATTGCGCCGAGGTATTTTGTGGAATGCGCAGCCCGATCGTTCCATTCACGGTGCTCAACTCGCATGCCGCTTGACGAGGCAAAGTCAAACCGGCGTCGATATTGCCATTCACCAAAGAAACAAATGTAAACTGGCTGCCGGTGAAATTGGTCAACGTGACATTGCCATTCGTCAGGCGCACCGCCATATTGCCGGAAAATTCCCGTAACTGAACATTGCCGTTGGTCAACTCCACGCTCACAACTCCGGCAAGGGAGTCGATGCGAACGTTGCCATTGACATTATTCACCATCGCCGCCAAATGGCTTGGCACGCGCAGATGATAAATCACCTCCACTTTGCGGCCGTGTGTCTCTGCCGGTTGGTTGGTTTTAACAAAGATGGCATTGGTCACGCTTCCCGCATCAAACTGCACCTGCACCTGGCGCAAAAAGTCCCGGGCATCTTCCGTGCTCTTCGAGGTGACACGGCGCTCGCCCCAGATTTCAGCCTTCGAGGCGCCGGCCACACCGACGATGTCGATGGGACCGTTGATTCCCCAAACATCAACCCGGCTTTGGTTGACAACATTAGCCGTGAATGAAAACGTTTCGACGACCCTGGCATTGCCGCTGGCGTCCTCGCTCGGGTCTTCAATATTGTTGATATAGCAAGCGGAAAACGCGCAGAGGCTCGCAAGCGCAAGTGCTTTTAAAAAAGCGTTGACGGGTTTGTATCGTAACATGGTTATTCCTCCGTAGCAATTTGGCGGCGATTCATTCAATCACGGCAAAACTATTTAGGGCAAAACAATTGACATAAAAATCGTTGCACACAGCGCCCCGAAACCTTTTTATTAGTTTTGCCCAAAATCGTTTTGCCTATTTTCGGGAACACCTTTCAGGCAACATGTCATTCCGGAAGAGTCCTGTTTAGGCCAAGCACCATGCTTGATACTAACAAGATCGTTCCACGATGACATGTTGCTTTCGTTTGCTATCTCCGGCGGCCGGTTTTATATCGGCCCCACATGAAGCTGAATCCCAAACCGTAGTCAAAGCCGCTGTAATCGTGATTGACGTTGAAATCGATGAAGTGATATTTGACATCGAAATTCAGGCCAAACCAGCTCGCGAGCATGAAATTTACGCCGCCGCCGGCGTACGCGCCTGGTTTTATTTTGGACTTGACAAGGACTTCGTCGCCATAAAATCTCTCATGGACGTTGATGTCGTGCAGCCAGTACGGCCCAGCGCCGTAAGCGAGGTAGGGCTGCAATGCGCTTTGGCTGTACATGGAAAACAAATTATGCCGCAAACCCAGCAGAACCGGCGTGACGGCGGTGACGTCCACATTGTCATTAAAGCCGTCATAAGTTTCGCTCTTGACACTGCCGACGGCGCCCAGGCTGAACTCGAAAAACGTTTGCGCATCGACGCGCGAAAAGAAATAAATCCACCCGCCCGCATTGCCCACATCGAC
>JBOHQZ010000554.1:0-4808 GCA_050732275.1 bacterium | reverse complement strand
GGGAATGGTTTACACGGTGGAGCCAGGCATCTACATCGCTGAAGGCATTGCCGGCGTCGATCCGGCGTATTACAACATCGGCGTGCGCATTGAAGACGTGATTCTCGTGACGGCAGACGGCAACAAGAATCTTTCTGCCTCTGCACCGCGCGAAATTGCCGAGATTGAAGCGCTGATGAAACAAAAGGGAGTTGGCAATCTGGCGATCCAGTAACGAACCTACTGCACTGTTACTATGAATTATACTCATTGCGGGTTATTTTGTAACGTCATTGCGAGCGTTTCTCAACGAAGCAATCTTTTGGGAAATCAAGAGATTGCTTCGTTCCGCTGGGAAGCGCGGGACTCGCAATGACTGCAATTTTAACCCTCAACGAGTATATGTAGTCCCCGCCCCTGGTGGGCGGCTATTGATAACAGCGACCCACAAGGGGTCGCGACTACAAAAAATCAAGCAACAGTGTACGACATCAAATTGAAAACTCACGCCACGATCTTCCTGGCCTGCGTTCTTTGTATTTTTTCTTGCAGCGGACGAAGCGTTGAAGAGGCACTGCCGGTGGGGTTGGCCAAACAAACGTTGGAAGATTCGTCGTACACATGGATCGTCGTTAAAACGCCGCACTTCCGATTTTACTACGAGGCAGACACGTATGCGGCGCGGCATTTTGCCGAGTTGTGTCAGGGCGCCGAAGAAGCCCGTCTCCACGCGCTGAAGCTTTTGGGAGAAAAGAATTACGCGCCGATGATCGACTTGTTCTATTTGGATTCGCGCGAGAAAATGATTCCGGCTCTCGGCACGCAACCGGCAGGCTGGTCGGAGCATCAATCCAACACCGTGTTGTTGGCGTGCAATGAGAACATACGCCCGTTTCATCGCCATGAAATCATGCATGTTCTTTCGATGAATTTGTGGAAGCTGCCGCCGCTGCTGGAAGCGTGGTTGTTGGAAGGGCTGGCGGTTTATGCCGACGCGCCGTGTGCGGGTTACAGCTTGCACGAGATTGCGGCGCATCTGCAGCGAGAGAAGAAGCTCGCCTCGCTGCACTCTTTGGTTTTTCGATTCCACAAGCAAAGCGACTTGCGCGCCTACATGCAAAGCGGCAGCTTCGTGCAGTTTCTCTATGAAAATTATGGCCGTGAAAAATTTCGCCGCTTGTGGGAGCACGGTGTAACCCATTTGCCGGAGATCACCGGCAAGACCTACCATGAAACCGAAATGGAATGGCGCGCGTTTTTAAAACGTGTTGAACCGGCGCCTGCCGCGGTGGATTGGGAGGCGCTGATTGCAGAAGGATGTGAAAAATGAGCATGTTGTGGAGCCGACGCGATTTCTGCCGTTCCGCTATTTCCTCAATGAAAATTGGTCGGCGGCAATCTCCGGTTATGTCCCGTTAGCCGTTCAATATTTAAGTTGTTTGCAAGGCTGTTAATGTTGATTAACAAAGACAAACAAAAGCAGATGGCCGATGATTTTCTGGCGCTCCATCATGCTCCAACGATTCTGATTCTTCCCAATGCGTGGGATGTCGCAAGCGGGAAAGTCTTTGAACTTGAGGGATTCAAGGCCATCGGCACCACAAGCGCGGGCATCGCCGCAACACTGGGTTATCCCGACGGTCAACATATAAGCCTGATTGAGAATATGGAAGTCGTCCAACGCATTATAAATAATACCACTCTTCCGGTGAGCGTCGATATAGAGTCTGGTTATGCTACTTCCATTGAAGGGGTAGTCAAGGCAGCCCGAGCGGTATTGCACGTTGGCGCCGTTGGATTGAATCTTGAAGATAGCACTGGAGATCCTGCAACGCCTCTTTTCGAAAAAGCTCTTCAACAAGACAAAATCAAAGCGATACGAGAAATGAGCATGGCGAATGGGATACACTTGGTTATCAATGCGCGGACTGACGTTGTCATGATTAACGGTGATTCCCCACAGAGCCGGCGTGAGGCAATTGATCGTGGCAATGCCTATAAAGAAGTCGGAGCTGATTGCATATTTGTTCCTGATATTGGTAATCTCGACAAAAAATCCATTGCAATGCTTGTCAAAGAGATTGATGCGCCAGTTAATATTATCGCCGGTGCAACGACGCCGCCCATAACTGAGCTTCAAGAAATGGGTGTCTCACGCGTTAGCGTCGGTCCAAGACCGATGCGGGCTGTGCTGAGTTTGTTGCGAAAGATCGCTAAAGAACTGATGACGACAGGAACGTATAAGCTGATGTCGGAATCTTCCATTTCCTACTCCGAAGTCAATCAGTGGTTTAGTGAAAGGAATGCTTGATGAAAAAAGTTCATTTCGTCATCGCTATGTTATGCGTGCTCTGCATGGCCATGTCGAAAAACAGCGAGGTGTTTTCAATTGTGCCGATTAAGGCGGGCGCGCTCGAAGTCACCTATCTCGCCAACGAAGGTTTCATGATCGTGAGCGGCGACAAGAAAGTGCTGATTGACGCGCTGTTTCGCGAAGGCGTCGGAGGTTATGCCGTGATTTCGCCCGCGACATGTGCGTTGCTGGAACAGGCGCGCAGCCCATTTGACGGTGTGGACGTAGCCCTCGCCACGCATTTTCACGACGATCATTTCGACGCTGAAGCCGTCCTCGCCCACCTAAAAAACAACCCGCAGGCGTTTTTCTTTTCGACCAATCAAGCGGCGGACAAATTGCGGGCGATCGGTCAATTCGACGCTGTCAAAACGCGGGTGGTGGCGACGTTGCCGAAAGAGGGCGAACGCTTCCACAGCGAGCATCGGGGCTTGCGCGTGCAATTGCTCAACATCCATCACGGGCGCGGCAGGCCGATTGAAAATCTTGGTTTCATCCTCGAAATCGCCGGCAAACGGGTGTTGCATATCGGCGATTCCGATGCCGAAGCCGCGGTGTTTCAAAAGTACGAGGTGACCAAAGACAGCATTGATGTTGCGTTTCTGCCGTTCTGGTATTTCCTCAATGACGATTTTAAGCAGGCGGTGCGCGAACAGATTCGGCCACGCCACATCGTGGTGATGCACATTGAATTGGATACCTTTTTTAACAGGATCAGAAGCGGCAGTTGGCAAAAGAAGTGGGCGCGGATTAAAGCCGAATTTCCCAACGCGGTTTATTTTGCACAAGAATTGGAAAAGAAAAGTTTTGACTGAGAGAAATACATGCCCAAACAATTCTTGCGAATCAACAACCCTATGCCGTGCGCTGGCTGAGCGGCCTGCCCAACCCTAAAGAAGTCGCGCGTCGGGTTTCGCCGCTGCAATACGTGCGCGCCGGATTGCCGGCAATTCTGACCATTCACGGCGACGCCGATCTGGTTGCGCCTTACAGCCACGCCGTCGGTTTGCACAAAGCGCTCGACGACGCCAAAGTTCCGAATCAATTGCTGACGATCCTCGGCGGCACTCACGGCGGCTTCAAACGCGAAG
Source organism: bacterium (assembly GCA_050732275.1). GTDB lineage: Bacteria > Zhuqueibacterota > Zhuqueibacteria > Zhuqueibacterales > Zhuqueibacteraceae > Zhuqueibacter. Next base: position 1,385 of record JBOHQZ010000554.1, on the reverse strand, counting down.
AGTTCATCAGGATTTACGCGACGATCCGTGAGTTTTTGCAGAAGCACGGAGTTGCGAAATAACAAATTGCATGCTGTGGGAGCGCGCCGCTTCCAGCGCGCTTGAAGGTAGGAAATATGAGTCTACAACAACGAACGACTTTAAGCGTAATCACATTGTTGAAGAGCAGCAAGATGATTCATGAAACAATTTTCACCGTCGCAACAGTTTTGCTGTTTCTGTTTTCCAACGCGACCACCCAGCCGACAATGGCGACTTCCGTATCGCCAATTGACCGGCAACAGACTGCAATGAAGCCAAGTGCGCGAGGCGGGCATTGTTTCGTTTACGATGAACAATTGCGCAAGGTGATGCTGCTGGATGGTTATCCGTTGCCCGCTCAACCTAAGCTCGGCGAAGTATGGGCCTGGGACGGCAAGCGGTGGGAGTTGATTCCCGGCTCAGGCCCGGCGGCGCGATTTCTGGGCGGCGCGGTTTATGACTCGCGCCGAAAGAAAATAGTTCTGTATGGTGGAGTTGGTGGGTCTTCGAGTCCGGATCAGCCGCAGCCTATGTACAACGACACGTGGGAATGGGACGGCAAAAGCTGGCGGCAGATGACTGACATCAGCGCCGGCACGCGCAATCACCACGCGATGGCCTATGGCGAAGCACGGGGTAGAAATGTGCTGTTTGGCGGAGCCTCCAGCCACACCTTGCCGCCTGAGTCTTGGGAATGGGCGAGTGACACGTGGGAATGGGATGGGATGAAGTGGACCCCAATCGCGACGCCGGGCCCGTCCGGCCGTGTTCATTTCGCGATGGCTAACGACAGCAAGCGCAAGAAAGTAATTCTCTTCGGCGGTCGTGATAAAGATGAAAAAAGATACAACGACACCTGGGCGTGGGATGGTAAGACGTGGGAGAAGATAAGCAACGAAGGGCCGCCGCGGTCCAATCATCGTATGGCTTTTGATCGTCGCGCCGGCGTCATTCTTCTTTATGGCGGCGACGAAGGGATGACGGAAACGTCATCTGGTCGAAGATTCATTGTACGGGAAGACATGTGGCAGTGGGACGGCAAGCAGTCTTCGCCCAGAGCTTTACGTCCGACCGGATCGCTGTAAAGACTGAGGGCGAGGGCAACGACGTGATCCTGATCCCGGGTCACGGCTTCTCGCCGCGCGTCTGGGTCGAGATGATGAAGGCCATTCCCGGTCATCGCTATCATCTCGTCCAGATTTCGGGTTTCGCCGGCCAGCCCAAGGGCGGCAACATCGAGGGCCCAGTGGCGGCTCCGATCGCCGAGGAGATTGCGCGTTATATTACAGCGGTGGGGCTCACGAAACCGGCGGTGATTGGCCATTCGATGGGCGGCTTGATCGGCATGATGCTCGCCGCACACC
>JBOHQZ010000553.1:0-4811 GCA_050732275.1 bacterium | reverse complement strand
GCGCTGCTGGAGCAACCACCGCCGGCAATCATTATCTACGAAGTCGAAGCCAAGCCGGAAGACACGCCGGAAACGTTGCGCCGCAAGGCCGACTTTCTGCGTGACCAGTCGGATCGGCTGCGCCGCGAAGTGAAACGTCTCGACGGCAAAATCGCCGAGATCAAGGACGAGACCCAGGTGCGCGAGCGTGTGGCGGATTTTGCCAGCGAGCTGGCATTGCTCGATCCGAATCGCGAAGGCGTGTCCGGCGGCGCGTCATCCACCGGCGAATTGGGTGTTAGTGCTCCGAATGTTGAGTCTGATTTTCGACAAGAGGCAAGCAATAATAACCTGACCTTGTCGCCGTCGCAATTCGCCTGGCCTGGCAAGCTGGGAGAATTGTCGTTCGATGATTTGGAGCGCTGGCGCGGCACGCTCGATCAACAAAAAAAACGGCGCCAGGCGCAAGCCGACAGTCTCGTGCAACGGGCGCGCGCCATCGAACAGATGATTGAAAAACAGCTCAAGACTGCCGGAGAGAACCGCCAATAAATGAAAAAATGGCTTGCAGGTGGGTTGGCGTTTCTGTCGGCGGCGAGCGTCGTGTGCAGTCAAAGTTTTTATGGCTTGAGCCACACGGCTTTAGAAATGAGCGCGCCGCAGCACGCTGATCACTTTGGCGATCAGTCCACGACTCCCGGCCAGGCGGAAAGAACGAAATGGCGATTGGCGCATCGGCTGCAAGGTGGATGGGAATACGATAGCAACATCTACGAAACCAGCGCGCAACGCACCGCGACCGGCTCGGCGCGTTTTTTCTTGAGCACGCGCGGCGACCGCCGCAACGAACGCTGGCTGTTTAATTATGCTTATGCGGCAGCGCTGCAGAATTATCCCCGCCACGGCGACGAAAATAAACTGAGCCACGATCTCAGCGGGCAATTTGCAGTGAGGTTGTGGCGTTGGTTGCAATTGTCGTCAAAGGCGAACGCCACACTTAAATTGTATTTGGAAAACACGGCGGATTATGCCACCACTTTGGGCAATTTGATGGCGAGCATAAGCTTGCCACAAAAGCTCTTGGCGGATTTGAGCATTGAAACCGGCCAACTCGATTATGCCCAAACCGGCATTTATGATTTTGATTTCACGTTTCGCGGCACGGAGCTGGTGTTGCGCCGGCGGCTGACACCGAGCAGCACGATCGAAGCGATGCTCAATCGCCGGGTGGTGCGCTACGAACGCCGGGCGCGCGCGTATGGTCCGAGTCAGCAACTGGAAGACAAAGCCGAGCTCCAGCGCGATGTGCTCACGACTTTTCGCACCGCGATGACGTATGGCCGCAAGCTGGTAACGCAGGTTGCCGTCGAAGCGCAGGTCAACCGCTCCAACAGTTTTGGCTATGATTTCACGCGGTTTCGCGCCAGTGGTTTGTTGGGATTTCGTCCGGCGAGAAACTGGTTGCTGCGCGCCGCCGGCACCCTGCAGAGCAAACGCTATCGCGACGATCTGGCGCGCCTCAATATTCGCGATCTGGACACCGAGCGCGAGCAGAGCAACTTCCTGGTCTTCGATATCAGCCGCGATTTTTCCGCGGAGATTTCCTTGCTCGCGCGCGCCGCGGTTTATAACAATGAATCCACCGTGCCCGGCGTGTTTTATCGCAAGATGCTTTATTTTACGGGATTGGAGATTCGGTTATGATTCTCAAAAAAATCTTGCACAGCTTGGCGCTGACGTTGATATTCTGCGCGGCTCAAGTTGCGGACACAAAGGCCCAAGCAACCATCTCGAAAATAAGCTTTGGCTTCGAGACGGGCTATGCGTTGTTTTCTTCTGGCGAGTTCAACGATTATACAACATGGTTGGAGCGCGAAAAAATTGACAACGGCCTTTCTTTTAATGGCAGACTGCGTCTGAGAGTTTTCAAACCGGTTGGGCTTATCGTAAAGGTGGGAATGCTCGCCGGCAAATCAACGGGCGATCATATTGCGCCGGAAGACAAAACTCCCGCGCTGCTGGCTTTCGCCGAAGATGAATATAAATTCACCTCGATACCCGTATCAGCCGGCATTGATTATATTTTGCCTCTCGGCAAGCTCAATCTGCACGCCGAGGGGTTTGTCGAGCACCATTTCGCCAAACTACGCTACAAAATACCGGCGCTTGCCGTCTTCAATGCACCGGCAATCAATATTGCTGCAAAAGACAACGATACTGGCTTCAGCATTGCCGCCGGTCCGGAATGGCGGCTGTTCTCGCATTCGTCGCTTATTGGAAAGGCCGGTTATCGTGCCGCAAAAATTTCCGGGCTGCAAGCTCTCAAAGCATATTTGCCGCAAGACTTTTCGCTTGATTTAAGCGGCTTTTTCTTCAATATCGGTGTGGAGATTTATCCATGAAAACGACGATAATTCAATGGCCTTGCCTCGCGCTTGGCGCAACACTGCTGTTTTACGGCTGTTCAATTTTCGGTGAGGACGAACGGGTCGAGGTCGCCCTTGCCGCCAGCGCGGCTACTGTTTCATCCACAAATCCCGTGACCATTAACGTGACCGCCAACAATCAAGGCGAAGGACGCGTGGTTTGGGGCCGTGGCAGCTCTTCGTGCCAACTTGGTGCGGTCATTCAGGTGGGAAACGAAAATTGCCGGATCGACATCCGCGCTTGCACGAGTGACCTGGCGGAACAAGGACTCGAGCCCGGTGAGCATCGCAACGAAAGCTGGCTTTGGGATGGACAGATTTTTCAGAACAATCAAGCCGGGCCTCTTCCAGCAGGGCGATACAAAATTTATGGCACTGCCGGTGGATGGCTCAGCAAGGCTCCGATTGAGATCGAGATTAAGCCATAAGTTTCTAGTAGTCCCAGCTCCTTGCCCCGCTCCGTCTCCATAGCTTTTATATGGAAGCGGGACGGAGTGGGCTGCTGTCAAAGCCGATAAGTTCAATACCCTAACAGCGCTCCCCAAGGGAACGGGTTACAAAATTGGAAATTTTATTTTACCAGACTAACGTAGTGCGGTTTAGATATGTTCAAGACATTGCACCTTCTTCTGCTCGGTATCGGCATGCTCTTGGTGTCATGTGCCGAGCACGTGGTTTCGCCGCCCGCGCGCCTCGTGCGTGAGCTGACTGTAGCCGAAAAACGCCTGGTTGAAACCGACAACAAATTCGGCTTCAAGCTTTTCCGGGAAATCGATCGGCGGGAGCAGAACAAAAATGTTTTTGTGTCGCCGTTGAGCGTTTCGATGGCGTTGGGCATGACTTACAACGGCGCGCATGGCAGCACGGAAGCCGCCATGCGCACCACGCTTGAATTGGGCGATATGACGTTACAGGAGATCAACGCCTCCTATAAAAGTTTGATCGAATTGCTCTCCCAGCTCGATCCCAAAGTAAAATTTCAGCTTGCCAATTCGATTTGGTACCGGCAGGAATATACGTTCGAGCCGGAATTCATCAATTTGAACCAAATCTACTTCAACGCCGTTGTGCGCGGATTGAATTTCGACGATCCGGGCGCTGCGGAAACCATCAATGACTGGGTCGACCAGAATACGAACGGGAAAATCAAGCAAATCGTGGACAACCCGATCGCTCCCGAGCTCGTGATGTTTCTCATCAATGCCATCTATTTCAAAGGCATCTGGACCTACCAATTTGATCCGCAGCAGACGAAAGATGATTGGTTCACCCTGGCTGATGGTTCAAAGAAATCGTGCAAAATGATGAATCTAAAAGGAGATTTGCCATATTTCGCCAATGCGCGGTTTCAGGCTGTTGATCTGCCCTACGGCGACGCCGATTTCAGCATGATGATTCTTCTTCCCTCGCCGCAAACTCATGTCGATTCCCTTCTGGCGGAGCTTGATCAGGCAAATTGGAATCTTTGGACGCGAAGCTTCGCCAAGCATTCCGGGAATTTATCCCTGCCAAAATTTACTTTTGAATATGATCTGCTGTTGAATGATGTGCTGAAAGCTTTGGGCATGGAAATCGCCTTTTCTCCGGAGCAGGCCGACTTTACCAAAATGCGCAAGAATGGCGACTTGTATATCAGCAAGGTCAAGCACAAAACCTTCGTCGAAGTAAATGAAGAAGGCACCGAAGCAGCGGCAGTTACTTCGGTAGAAATTGGCTTGGAATCTGCTGACGGCGGTTTTAGCATGCGCGTGAATCGGCCATTTATTTTCGTGATTCGTGAAAATCACTCCGGCACCATGCTGTTCATGGGTAAAATCGTTGATCCAAGTTGAGTGTGAGGTGAGCGATGGTTCCTACAACCTTGTATCTTAAAAATATCCGGAGGCGAGTTGTGAAAAGAATCAATTGAAATCATCAAAGTCAAATAAAAATATTCGAGTGAAAATCATGAACAAGCATTTGAAGATGCGCCGCTTTTGGCGACAAAGCAATTTTGCCGTTCTTGTCATCCTCGCGGCTATGTTCGGCTGTGAGCCTAAAACCAACAGCGCGAGCAACGACGATGACATGGAATATAGAACCATTGCCTGGAATCACATCACCGAACAGGAAAAGGCAACGGTGACGGGGGATTGGCGTACTGCAAGAGTTCAGAACATGCAATGGAACGATAAAAACACCGTATCTGTGACTTTTAATACGACGGATGATGCGCTGCTCGGCCCGATCGTTATCATGATCGATCCGCCAGCGAAAACGGTCGTGCAGCAACTTCCGCGGTTTTAACTTTATCTGAGGCAAAACAATGTTCACAACTGCAAAACCCCAATTCAATATGAACCATCACCGCATCAACAAAATGTTCAAGACCATGAAACTGAGCCTTTTGCTCGTTCTAAGCGCCGC